>NZ_CAWQTY010000229.1:0-11653 GCF_963897815.1 Xenorhabdus sp. Sc-CR9 | reverse complement strand
CAGATGAGTGGCTCAGTGTATGCGTCAATAGCTTCTGAACGGGCTTAAAACCCTAGGCTGGATCAGACTGCATACACCGCGCCAAATCTAATCGTATTTATTTTAACCTATATTTAAGATACAAGGCTGGACTGCCCAAATGATTGCCCAGGCTTTGCGTATTCATGAAAGTACGGTAAGCCGTCATCTGAAAGATTACTTTTCTGAAGAAAAACTTGCCCCTGAAAATGGCGGCTCTGAAAGTCGTTTATCTGCCGAACAAACGGCAGAACTCGTTGAATATTTGGCGGCAAATTTGATGCACACCACCGCGCAAATTGTGGACTATGTCTGGGCACGCTGGCAGGTGACTTTCACTGTCGCCGGGATGACAAAATGGCTCCACCGTCAAGGGTTCAGTTACAAAAAGCCGATGGGAACGCCGCATAAATTCGACGCGGATAAACAGCAACAATTTATTGAGACCTACAACGCGCTGAAAGCGAAATGTGGCCAGCATGAGCCGATTTTGTTTATTGATGCCACGCATCCTACCCAGTCCACAAAATTAAGTTACGGTTGGATGAAACGCGGAAGAGAGCAGGTCAAAGTGGTTGAAACGACAGGAGGCCGTACTCGCCTCAATCTCATGGGGGCGCTCAATTTGCAACGGATTGAAGAGACCGTTATTCGTGAATATCCGACGATTAACGCCAAAATGTCGTCCTGTTTTTCGGTGCCATCCGGGAAACGTATCCGCTTTCACAAAAAATTCATCTTATTCTGGATGGAGCCGGTTACCATCACGCTGAAATCGTTAAATTTTTCGCCGAGGTTCTGAATATAGAGTTACATTATCTGCCACCTTACAGCCCTAATCTCAATCCGATAGAGCGGTTATGGAAGTACGCGAATGAACAGATACGCAACAATGTCTATTTCCCGGATGCAAAAACCTTCCGCGAAACATTTCATCATTTTTTTCATGTCACCTTCCCCGAAAAAATACAGGCATTGGCTACTCGGCTTACGGATAATTTCCAAACTTTAATTCCTGCATCTTCAAGTTAATTGCGTATAAGTAAAATTAAGACAAAAATTATTTAATGTTTAACAATCACCAATTCATTAAATGTATAATTGAAATTTCTTGGATTTTCACATTAAGATGGCGTTTAACTTTTAGTTAACATGAAAATAAAAAAATGAATTGATTTTAATACTGATAAGTATCATTTTTAGTCATATATAAATATTTAATTATGGTAAGAATTAATGTACTGCTCGAAACCCAAACAAATGAAACATGTGTCTTTCTTTATGTATGTATTAGAAAAAATTCTGATACAGATAATTATTAATTTTATAGCATATAGCCAGATAAAATATGATTGCTATATTTCAAAAAATATAAATATTAAAGGAAAGCATTGTGACTAATTTTATTAATACCAATAATAATTCCAAATTAAATAATCTCCCTATCCATGTTGAATGTCATACAGAATGGGGAAAATTACAACATGTCATTGTCGGTCGTGCAGATAATGCCTGTATTCCGCCACCAGAACCTGCATTTATGGCCCGTATCCCGGAAAATTCAGATATGCGTGGTCGTTACGGTCCAAGAAGCCAAGAATCCATTGATGCTGCCAATGAACAATTGGATGGATTATCTTCGATACTGATTTCACGTGGTATTCGTGTTGATCGACCAAGCCCACTAGATTTTAACTCTCCTGTACAGACACCAGATTTTACCCAAGGCACCATGTTCGGTTGCCAGCCGCCAAGGGACATTCTCATCACTATTGGCCGAGAAATTCTCGAAGCAACAATGAGTTTCAGATCTCGTTTCTTTGAGTATTTGTGTTATCGCCCTTTGATTGCGGCTTATATGAAAGAAGATACCACCATGCGGCATGAGTCAGCCCCTCGTCCTCGACTTTCGGATAAGAGTTATCGGCATGGTTATTTATCTGAAGAGATCAGTATAGATACCCGGAAAGAATGGGTAATGAAAAAAGAATTTGTTACGACAGAAGAAGAACCCATCTTTGAAGCGGCGGATATTGTCCGATGTGGAAGAGATCTTTTCGTACAGCATGGCTTTACTACAAACATGCAAGGTATTGATTGGTTACGGCGTCATTTTCCTGATTATCGCATTCATGCTGTCAACTTTCCCGGAGATCCTTTCCCAAGCCATATAGACTGTACTCTGTTACCTTTGCGTCCCGGTTTAGTTTTAAATAACCCTGACAGGCCGTTACTGCCTGCATTCAGAGAATTATTTATTCGTAATGACTGGCAAATTATCGAAGCTGCACCTCCTGCACATCACCAATCTCCCCCATTATGTTATTCAAGCACATGGCTATCAATGAATATGTTGTCACTTGATGAGAAAACAGTGTGTGTAGAAGAAAGTGAAATTTATCAAATAGAACAATTGGATAAATTAGGTTTTGAAGTTATTCCCGTGCCTTTCCGCAATGCTTATCCTTTTGGTGGTGGTTTGCATTGTGCCACAACGGATATTTGGAGAGAAGGAAACCTTGATGATTATTTCGCTAAAGAAAAATCACCTTATTAACACATAACTTATCGGTATATTGATTATATAAAAACAATGAGTCTTATTTTGACCATTGAAAATCATGGCCTGAAAATTGGAAATCTTTCAATGAATAATATAGAACTCAATACAAATTCTTCTAAATATTCACCGAATACCTTTCTCCGCAAGGATGTTCAATATTGCCTTAAAAAAGTGCCTACCGATTTTCTCGTAGAAGAAGTGCCACACTTCTATAAACCCTCAATAGAAAAACAGATCTGGCATTTTCAATTACGCAAAGAAGGTATGACAACCTCTGAAGCGGTTAAAAATATTGCCAATATATTAGAAATTCCCGAAAGTCATATTGGGTATGCCGGGTTAAAAGATGAAGATGGAATAACAAGTCAGAGAATATCTATTCAATCTTTATCACGGAATATAGATACCCATGCTATCAATGCACATTTGGATATGGCATCAGGCAAATGGCTCTCATTGCATGAAGTGGGTTGTTTTGAAGAAAATATCAAGATTGGTCAACTCGTGGGTAACAGTTTTAGAATTGTCATTCGTAACTTAGATAAGCCTATCGCACACGCCTTGGCAAAACAGACATCCTATCACCATGCTTTTATTAACTACTATGACACACAAAGATTTGGTGTACCTGGAGGACCCTCTACAACTCATCTTATTGGGCAAGCTTTTCACCACGGAAAATGGGAAAAAGCCTTGTCATTGATATGCCAATCAGCATCACCAGAAGCACAAGCAGCTCAAAAATGGCAAGGTAAAGCTGAACATTTCTTCCATCAATTAGATCCCAGACGGCTCTCTTTTTATTATGCTTCTTATGGCTCTTATCAATGGAACAATCTCGTCGCCCAAGAATTCCAGCGATATCACCAAGCGCTACATGTGATGCGCTCATCAATACCCTATGTTTTACCCACTGCTTATTCTGATGTCATGACATTTGCCGCTACGACATCTTGGTATCCTTTTACCCGATTTAATATCGTCAATGGAAAAAAAGTAGAAAAGCAAAGTCTTCGCCCAACCATTGTGCATACCTTTATCAAAGTTATCGATCTCAATGAAGATCATGAATTCCCTGATCGTTCCAGTTTAACAGTCGAGTTTTTTCTTCCCTCTGGCTGTTACGCAACGATGGCAGTTTGTCAATTTATCCACTTAGCAAATAAGCAGTTTTTCACTGTTTAACTTAGGAGGTTTATATATGCGCATACTATTACTGATTCCTCCCTATATTCCCTCTTATTTTAATGCTGGTCATCACCTGCCTTTATTTCAAGTTGCAACCTATATCAGGGAAAGAAATTCATCATGGCAAGTTACTGCATTAGACGGTGGTGCATTAAATCTCACTTGGCATGATTTAGCTCAGGAATTGGCAAAAGGCTATGACTTTATTGGTTTATTTAATGATTTTGATGCCGTGGATAGTTTCGGCCGCACAGCAATGTATTGTCGAGAAATTCTACCCCAGGTAAAAATATTTACTTTCGGACGATTATCAAAACAGATCCCTGATTGGTTTAAGCAGTTTGATTTTGAAGGTATTGTTTTCAGCGGTGATTATGAAAGTGGTGTTGAATCTTTCCTGCTAAATTATGCTCCCGACACAAAGGGTATTTCTGGCCTTATTATAAAAACGCCCCTTGGGTATTTGCAGGGTGATGTCGGTCAGATGCTGAGTCCAGAAGAGTGGATACTCCCCGATACCTTGGAAATCCCTTACGCTGCATATGATCGGATGTATAAGAATGATTTGAACAAATTCTGTGGTATTCCTGATCGACGCAAACTCGTTATTCCTGTAGCACGAGGATGCCCCGTGGGTTGTGAGTTTTGTGATGTCCCTCCCATGCAAGGTAAAAGTGAACGGCGGCTTTCCGTTGAGCGTGTCATCGAATATATCATGGAACAACAGCATATCCAGCCATTTGACTATGTCTCTTTTTATGCTCCTACCTTTACCTTGAATCGTCGGTGGGTAAAAGAATTGTGTCATAAACTCATCGAATTAAAACTACCCATTCGATGGAAATGTGTAACGACAATTTATCATTTGAACAAAGAATTGATTGAATTAATGGCACAAGCTGGCTGTATCCGGATCAGTCTGGGAGTAGAAACTATTTCCGTCTCACCAAACCTACAATTACCCAAAATAAAGCTAAATACTGAGGCTAAAGTTGAAGAACTACTCGCAATTGCCGAGCAGAACGACATAGAAATCAACGCATTCATTATTCTTGGGTTACCCGGAGATACAATAGAAGCATCAATTAAGACAATCGACTGGTTGATTGCTGAAGGTGCCAGAGTCCGTCCCACGGTTTATACCCCTTACAACGAATTGCACGAAAATTACTCAATAACAGAGGTGGGCAAATATAACCGCCAGCTTTTTCACGAATTTCCTCACTCTCTGGAAGAGCGACAAAAAGGTTATGCCTTGCTATTTGCTAATCAAAAAGATCGTGTCACTGAGGTCATGAAAAAAATTACACAGCAAGTGGAATATGAGCAAAAATCCACATCAGGAGACCATATATGAATATCCGATGGTATTTGCCTGATTTTGAAAAGAAAAAAGAACCCTTTGAATGGTTTTGTTCAGATCATTTTCTATCACCGAACGTCTTCAAAAGATTACAAGCAGAATTTCCACATACAGGTTATCGTCAATCTCACCGTGAAGAGGGTGACGGAAAATACTATAGCACTTGGGATCTGCTGGCTATTGATAATGGTATTCCTGCTTCGGAAACATGGAATAACCTGACCACTGCGTGGAAAACAATGCTGAAAGTTATCTTAAGTGACGATTATCGCCACTACTTTTCAACATTGATGGAACGCGATCTCTCAAAGACGCGTTTACATGTCCGTTTTACTATTTACCATGAAAATTGTTGGTTAGCCCCCCATTGTGACCGCCCCGATAAAATCCTGACTCAAACCCTCTATTTCCCTACAGGTCATATCGAAGGTGGAGAATTACTTATTCTTGGTTCATCTGATCCTGATGATATCAAAGAAGCCGTTGCGCCTTCTCCCAACCGCTCAGTAATCCTCCTGCCTTCCTCCTGTTCTTGGCATAGTGTCCGTAAAGTGGTGCCTGGTTCACAACATGCACGGCGCGCTCTACTCCTTCATTACGTATGCCCTGAAAATCTCTAAATAATAAGGATAATGAAACTTATGTTTAACTTATTACTCCCCCAAGCATTAACAAACACCCCCTACCATTGGGGTATGGTGTCTCCTTTTATTGATGAAGAAACAGCCAACAACCTGATGGAAACATTTCCTCATGAAGGCTTTATCATGGCAGAAAAAATGGCAGAACAAACCGATGATAAAAAAACCTACAGTCTGGAGGCATTACTCATTGAAGAGGATACTCCGCTTTCTTCTGTATGGACCGAATTTTGCAAGTATCTAAAAAGCAATCAATATCGGGATAGAGTGGGAAAATTGATCGGCAGAGATCTCAGTTTAGCTCGTTTAAACTTAACGCTATGGCGATATCGTTCTTCTCAATGGTTAGGGCCACATACAGATAAAACCGAAAAAGTTGTGACTCAAATCTTTAATTTCAACCGAAATTGGTCTCCTGATTGGGGGGGATGTCTGCGTATTTTACACTCTGATGATTCACAAGATATTTATCGTGAAATTCCACCTGAACTGAATACGTCAGTGATTCTACAACGTTCAGATCAATCATGGCATATGGTAACACCCATTTCTGCTTCTGCACCTGAAGGAACTTATCGGCGTGTACTCACGGCTGTTTTTATTTTGGAATAAGGGCTGGAGAAATAATATGCAAAAAATTGAAGTGATAGGTGGCAATCGATTATCAGGGCGTGTACACATTTCAGGTTTTAAACATGCTTTCCCCCCATTGTTTAGCCTGGCATTGTCATCAAAACAACCTTCTTTAATCAAAAATGTTCCTGATATTGCAGATATCAGGATACTGGGAGAAATAGGCCAATTACTGGGTGCCAACATATTGCACGAGCCAGAAAAACGCACCATGTATATTGATCCCCGTGGTTTGAGGAATACTAAAATACCTGAAGATTTAAGTTCGTTGATCCACGGTGCATGGTATCTGGTTCCTGGAATACTGGCCCATGCAGGGCATGTCATATTAGGTGAAACCGGTGGCTGTAAGATTGGAGTTGGCCAGGGAGGAGAACGGCCCATTGAACAACTATGTACCGTTTTACAACGCTTCGGTGCCAAAGTCGAAACCATAGGAAATATGATTCAAGCCACTGTAACGCGTTTTTCCCCTACTAAAATTGATATGGCTCACTTTGCCGTTGTTGAAAAAAGTACGGGTAAATTGACTGGTCCACTGTATTCTGGTGCAACAAAAGCCGCATTGTTATGCGCCGCAAGAGCTGAAGGTATTAGCGAAATTATTAATCCTTATCCTAAGCCCGACGTTGTGGCATTAGTTGAAGCCATCAAATGTCAGCAGGTTGCTATAGAGTGGAAAAAAGACCGAATTGTGATTGCCGGGAAACCTGATACGGATGGTTTTGAAACGACTCTTGGCCCTGATCTGATCGAAGTCATGACTTATTTGACCCTTTCCGCTTATTGCAATGCGCCAATTTCTATGACTGGCGCTTCTCAAAAAGCTATCGAAACCGGGCTATCGGCTGAAATAACTTGTTTGGAAAAATTGGGTTATCAACTTCAATGGGAAGAGAATGCTCTCTCTATTGCCCAGATATCCCCTGCTTCCCGATTGGATATTCAAGTTACCTCGCACGGAATATTCAGTGACAGCCAACCCTTTATGGCTCTTTTACTGATGGCTTCTCAATTAGGCGGCAGTATTACAGAACAAGTTTGGGTCAAACGTTTTCAATATATTGAAGAATTGGAAAAAATGGGAGCTAAAGTTATTCGCAATGTCAGATCAGTAGACATTCTGCCCCATGTTCCCTGTAAAAGTGGCATAACAGTACAAGCCGCTGATTTACGTGGAGCCGCCGCCTTAGTGATTGCAGCATTAAAGATATCAGGGAAAACACAAATAAGCGGGATTGATCACCTTGAGCGCGGTTACCCAGACTTATTAGGGCAACTTCGTGTATTGGGAGCCCAAATTTAAACGTCTGCTATGGAGTGTATTAATGGCTAATACGACACCTGTTAATAATAATTACCCTCTACCTGTGGTACCCGAGCGTCTTTCTCGTCAGCGGGAATTTTTATTTGATGGTATAAACTTACGTAGTGGTGAATTACACCATAAAACATTAACAAAAATTATTCAGGACATTTATATTCCGCCACAAAGACATCAATTTTATCCTTATCCTCACATTGAACATGAACATGCCGCAAAAATATTAGGAATAAACTCGTCTTCTATTTATTTTACTCCGGGATCAGACGTCGCAATTGGCCTGATATTACGTTTGATTGCTTGTACAACAAAAAGATTAATCATTCCTATACCTAATTATTTTGGCTGGAGTGATCATGCCAATCTTAATCAGATTGATATATTACCCATTTATTTTGATGACCAATGTGCGGAAAATTTTTGCATCAAAACATTATTGGGAGCAATCAAAACGGCACCTCCCTCTATTGTTGCAGTTTCAAATCCCAATAGCCCAACCGGGATAGAATTTGATAATAATACGTTATTAGAAATTTCTCATGCTTGTGCCAAGCATGGTCACTTATTGATTATTGATGAATGTTTTATAGCATTTGGTAACGTTAACCATTTGGATCTTTTAGGCCAGCCTGAGCACATCATTTATGTTCAATCATTTTCTAAAGGTTATGGTTTAGCAGGTGCGCGTATTGCTGCCATCATAGCCTCTTCTACGATTATAGATATCTTATCTCAGGAAAGGACTGAATCAGCGATCTCAGGCAGCACTTGGGCACTACTTCAGGGAATGTTAGCGAAAAAAGAACATATTAAACAAATTTGTCAATCCATTATTCAAACACGGAAATATGTTATTGAAACCATCATGAAATTACGCCCAAATTGGCAAGTTCTCCCTTCAGGTGCCAATTTTATCAATGTAAAAACTATTGGTGATAATCCCGCTAAATTAGTAGAGATCGCCGCTTTAGGTGGATTTTATATCCGTGATATGAGTACACAAGAAAGAATGAATGGGTATATCAGAATTGGTATTGGAGAATTAGAATTAATGATTAAATTTCTAAATAAAATTTTTCCTTCAGAATACTATTCTGACGAACAAATCTACAGTAAGTAAATGACAGTGCATCGTGATGAAAACACCGTTAAATAATATCAGCCAACTAAATATCTACCCAATATATCACTCTGATATTCTGAATGGACGAATATTAAAAATCAAGCATACCACAACGAATAACTGTGGAATGCTGATGCGTTGTGGTATGCAGCGAGGAAAAGAAAAATCAACATACAATCAATTATCAGGCATGTTGCCCATCAATACTTGGATAGATTTACGTACACCTGAAGAATATGAGTCAAAATTCAATTCTCATATTCCAACATCAATCCAATATCTCAGTCGCCCCATGCGATTTAAACCACCAGAGAATAATCAGACACGTATTGTCACAGAGTCTGATTATATTCATCTTTATTTCACCATGAGCCATGTGGCATGGAAAATTGCTCAGGAAATTACAAAATTACTCGATACAGGAAATGTGATGCTTCATTGCAGCTTAGGAAAAGATCGCACAGGGCTTGTCACCGCTGCCATTCTTCACCAGCTCCAATTTTCCACTTCAGAAATAGCCCATGATTTTGCGTTGTCTGCCAGATTTCTCCGTCGCCAATATCAATTGATAGAAGATAAAGCCAAAAGAAATGGCGTCCCTAATCATCTGCAAGCTCGCCGTTATGAACTATCGGAGAAAACAATTATCCCTGTATTGCGTGCATGGACAAAAATAATCTCATGTGGTGGAGATAAATATGATCGATAATATGCAGCGCATTTTAGTGATTGGCTCACCTGGTGCAGGAAAATCAACCTTTGCCAGACAACTAAGCCAAATTTGCTCGATTTCCTTGTTTCATCTTGATAAAGAGTACTGGCAAGAAGGATGGATAGCCCCTTCTGCAGAGGAATGGCAGCAAAAATTAAGCACCTTAACAAATCAATCATCATGGATTATTGATGGTAATTATGGTTCAAGTCTGCCACAACGGTTAGAAAAAGCGGATACTGTTATTCATCTCTACATACCAACCTATATTTGTTTATTCCAGGCCATAATACGTATAGCTAAATGGCATGGAAAGCAGCGTCCTGATATGGCTCTTGGTTGCTATGAAAAAATAAACTTCGATTTTTTACGACAAATAATAAAATATAGAAAATATCAATTTAAAAAAGACAAATTATTACTGGATGATTTTGATGGAAATTATATTCAATTGACGTCAAGAACAGCAATGAAAGTATTCTTACAAAAAATAGCTCACAGCGATAAACATAATCATTGACCCAATATTTTGAATCTGTATTTGAAATACGAAAGGTATAAGCTCATTAATTGAATGAGAGAAAAATCATGGCATTAAACCGTCGAGAGTACCTGTTTTTACTGGCCATGGCAATTGGCAGTATGGGCGGAGGGATTTGGCGCCCGATGGCAATTTTTTATTTAGTCTTAGTGCAAGGGTTAAATATCGTAGATGTTGGGCTGGCTATGACAATAGGTGCGATGATCGCATTACTGATTACGGGTTACCCAGCAGGCCTATTGGCTGATAGATTAGGGCCAGCAAACTCAACATTGATAGGTAGTTTACTGCGATTTAGTGCGTTTCCTTGGATGTTGGTTGTTTCAATGCCCTGGCAGGTCGCTATCATCGTTATGTGTGTTTCCATCGGTGAACGTATTTACTGGTGTGCCAACCCTGCGGCAATAAGAGTTCTATTTCCTATTAAAAATACTCAGATGAATATTTTTGCTACTATAAATAGCTGTAGAAATATTGGTTTAGGTTTTGGGGCTTTATTATCTCTATTCTTCATTGATAAAGATGGAATATCTAACACCATAGTTAATTTAATTATTTTGGGTAACTCTTTTGGTTATTTTATATCAGGAGTTATTATTTTCATAATAACTAAAAAAATCACCAAAAATTCTAATAAAACCACTTTAAACTCAATAAAAACTAATAAAGATCATATTCCCTCTTTTTCTATCCTAAAGGATAAAAAATATCTTATTTTTGTTTTTTTGACTGGTATATTACTACTGGCAGGAAAAAGCATCGAACTTGTATTACCCTACTACTTTCTGATTGAATGCAATTTACCATCTTGGTTTGCCGCGTTTGTATTTACCGGTCTTTTTTTTGGTATTCCCTGCTTTCAGCAAGTTGCGTTAAGATTAGGTAATAAGCTGGGATGCCTGAAATCTTTGGCGTGGTCTGGATTTTTACAAACGATTGCCTATAGCATTATTTTATTTCTTCACGGTAACTTTGCATTACAATTTATCTTAATTTTGATTGTAACCTTACTGCTCAGCCTTGCTGAAGCCATTCTCGGGGCACAAATGGGAATTGCTATTTTACTTTTTTCTCATTCTGGTTATGAAGGACGTTATTCTGCTGTTCTTCAGTTTGCGTTCGGAGGTGCCACTGTAATATCCCCTTGGTTATTCACCCAACTTCTCAATTTCTCCAGCACTATTTTATGGGGAAATATTATATTATACGTTACCTTAACAGGCATAGGATTTCTTATTCTCGATCGATATCAAAATAAAATTAACGGTTGATACAAAAAAGAACAAATAAGCTTGAAGAGGGTTTCTCTTCAAGCTATTAATATATTCTGTAATTCTTATATTCAGCATGTTTTAGATTGTAAAAGAGAACTTGAAACATTATAAAATCAGTCATTTTTTATATCATGATAGAAGAAACTTATACCAATCTAACTTGAAGATGCAGGTTTTAAAATCTGAAAGTTGTCAGTCAGTCGAGTCGTGAGTTCTTTCGCTTTTTCTGGCAAAGTGGTATGAAAAAAGTGGCGAAGGGTTTCACGGAATGTC
>NZ_CAWQTY010000228.1:0-11691 GCF_963897815.1 Xenorhabdus sp. Sc-CR9 | reverse complement strand
GGGTTGCGAGGCTGCGTATCTTACGCTTTCCTCTGTCAGTGTCAAGCCTTATTTTTCAAGGCTTTTCACTTTGTCATCCCGACAGATTTGTGTATTTGTCGTGACAACGGATGCGCATTATAGGGAGTTTTACGCCGCTGACAATAGTTTTTTCTCGATTTTTTTCCGTTCGCGTTTTTTTTATTCAAAACGCTGGAACAGCCATCAAAAAGGCTGTTTTTAAGGCGTCACATCACGCTATATTTGCAAAAATTCATCAGAAAAACGATCCACCTGTGCCCAGTCGGTATATTCGATTTCTTTTGTTGTGTCTGTTTCTCCCCCACTCATGCGCATGATGAATTGAATCATGATGCGATCTAACCACCGATAACGCGGATAAAGTAACGCTCCCGCGAAGACATTACATAAATCAGGTTGCCACGGACTTTTCATCAAAAACTTGCGTACATAAGCATTCGTTTCTGCGGTTCTTTTTTCTGGTTTTCTCGCCGTTAAGTTGACACCAAAGAAAGCAGTTTTCTTTTGGTTCAACTGTTTTTGGTGGCAAATAACAAATTGATGTAATGCAGAATTGAAATGCCCATAGCGTATTGATGCCCCTACCATGACTTTTTGATAAGGAGCCAGACTAATCTGTTTTACTGTCGCGAGATCCCTTAAGTCGCATTCGACCCCAGAACGACGGAGATTCTCTGCAATACGCGTAATAATTTTTTTGGTTTGTCCATCCTGAGTGGAATAGAGCAATAAACAACTCATAAGATACGCCCTTATTAAGTAGCGTTTCACCTATCAATTCTGTTAATCGCTACTTATACCCTTTACTTCTCAAGCGGCTTTAGGTGCTTCCTTACCTTGCCCCTGCTACTTGAAACCTAACGGGTATATAGAAATAGATAATTATTCACGCCAGAAAGTCGGTGTAAACAAGACTAATAATGTAAATACTTCTAAACGCCCAAATAACATGGTGACGACCAATATCCATTTAGCCATCGTATTCATAGTTGTGAAGTTGTCTGCAACAGTCCCTAACCCTGGGCCTAAGTTATTCAATGTTGCGGCTATGGCAGAAAAGGCAGAAAACTCATCCACGCCAGTTGCAATCAGTAACAGCATACTAATGATAAAAACTAACGCATAAGCAGAAAAGAATCCCCACACTGCTTCAATAATTCGTTCTGGTAATGCCCGATGCCCTAGTTTAATGGTATACACCGCATTAGGATGCACCAATCGTTTTAACTCACGGGAACCTTGCAAAAATAGCAACAGGATACGAATCACTTTCAGACCTCCGCCCGTTGAGCCAGCACACCCTCCGATAAATGCAGAACATAGCAGCAAGAAAGGTAAGAATAGAGGCCAATTAGCGAAGCTATCCGTTGTGAATCCCGCGGTGGTTGCCATGGAGACAACCTGAAAGACAGCATGATTAAGCGCTCCCAGCTCTGATTCGTAAACGGAATACTGCCACAATATCAGTATACAGATACTCAGTAATGACAACTGAATAGTAATGAACATGCGAAATTCTGGATCGCGCCAATACACTTTCAAACTTCGCCCAGAAAGAACGGCAAAATGCAGACCAAAATTACAACCCGATATCAATAAGAAGATGGCAATAATAGTATTAATAACCGGGCTATTGAAAAAACCGATACTAGCATCATGCGTGGAGAATCCACCGATAGCAATTGTGGAAAAGCTATGGGAAATCGCATCAAATACTGACATTCCCGCAGCCCACAAAGCTATCGCACAGGCGATGGTCAGTAAAACATAAATCAGCCAAAGTGTTTTTGCTGTTTCTGCAATTCGAGGACGCATTTTATTATCTTTCAATGGCCCTGGCATTTCAGCTCGATAAAGCTGCATCCCTCCAACACCAAGTAAAGGCAATATCGCCACAGCCAACACGATGATCCCCATCCCACCCAACCATTGCAACATTTGGCGGTAAAACAGGATGGCTTTTGGAAGAGAATCAAGGCCAACAAGTGTTGTTGCCCCTGTCGTCGTCAAACCAGAGAATGATTCAAAAAAAGCATCAGTGACTGAAAGGTTAGGTTTTTCAGAAAAGATAAACGGTAATGCCCCAACACTACCCAGCACAGTCCAAAATAGAACGACTATCAAAAAACCTTCTTTTGGCTTGAGATCTCGTTTTTGATCTCGATTAGGTACCCATAATATTAAACCTATAACGAGAGCAAAAATGAATGTTTGGCTGAATGCCCTACCGGCACCATCACGGTAAATCAGTGCCACTAACCCTGGTATAATCATTGTGACAGAGAAAAGAATGACAAGTAGTCCAACAATGCGGGTTATGGCGCGAAAATGCATTCGGCTAGTTCCTTAGAAATCCGGTATAACAAAAAATTATGGTTTTGGTATTAAAGACAGGGCACCACGGCTTAGGTCTCGTAATTTATCACCTATCTTGCCAACAAGGGTAGCTGGCAGTGAAACTTGCAATGTGACATTTTCAGCATAATCACTGGCAATTACTTGCCCGGAGAATTGCTGTAACACTTGTTCCACCATTGAGATATGCGAATACTCACACTGTAATTGGTACAGTTTCTGGGGAACTTTATATTCCGTTTCCAGCAATTTCAGTGCTTGCTGCACACCATTTCCATAGGCTTTTACCAATCCACCCGTACCGAGTTTGATACCACCGAAATAGCGAACAGACACGGCAGTAATTTCTCCTAAATCACTCCCTATTAGCTGATATATCATTGGCTTACCTGCGGTTCCTGTTGGTTCTCCATCATCGGAAAAACCCAGCTGTTGGGAATCATCCGGCGCACCAGCCACAAAAGCCCAGCAATGATGCCGGGCATCAGGATATTGTTCTTTGATACTTTGGATAAATAACTTCGCCTCATCCACCCCATTGGTATGTTCCAACAGGGTAATGAAACGACTCTTTTTTATCTCTTCAGTAAAGCTGACTGAAGCCGCAGGGATCAAATAAGGCTTCATTATGGCAATTGTAAATCTCTGGTCATATTTTCAATTTTTCCAGCGTGAATCACGATGTTATCTTCAATACGAATACCGCCATACGGTTTGAGCATATCAATTTTTTTCCAATCGAAATGCTGGCGATACTCACTTTCACGCCACGGTGCCAACAGGGTTTCAATGAAATAGAGACCCGGTTCGATGGTTAAAACCATCTTTGGCTCCAAGATACGGGTACAGCGCAGGTAAGGGTGCATTTCTGGAGCAGCCAAATGGACGCCGTTATCATCTTGCATAAACCCAGCAGTATCATGCACCTGCAAACCAAGTAAGTGACCAAGCCCGTGTGGAAAGAATGGTGTTGTCAGCCCTTTTTCGACCATACTCTCTTCACTGACCCCATGAATAATATCATGTTTTTTAAGCAATTTGGCTATACGATGATGCATATTAATATGGTACTCGGTATATCGGACACCTGTTTTAATTGTGCCGATAATCGCCTGCTGTTCTTCATTCAGATCTTTAATCAATGAGGCGAAATCGTTATTGGATTTTGCTGAATAGGTTCTGGTGATATCCGCGGCATAACCATTATATTCTGCTCCTGCATCAATCAAGAAGCTGCGAATCTCAGAAGGTACAGTCTGGCGTAATTTAGTGTAATGTAAAACTGACGCATTCTCATTCAAGGCAATAATATTATCATAAGGAACATCAGTATCACGGTGCCCTGTTGCCATCAAATAGAACATATTAATTTCGAATTCGCTAATGCCGGACAAAAATGCGTCATAAGCCGCCTGATGACCATTTACGGCAGTTTTTTGAGCTTCACGCATACAAGCTAGTTCATAATCTGTTTTATATGAGCGATGGTAACTCAAATAATTCAAGACTGCTTTTGGGTTGATATTCTTTTCAAGAATTCCCAAAGAATTAGCACGCTCAGTTTGTTCGCCAATATAGGCAACATTCTGTTTTGATAATCCACTCAATTGCGCATCGATATCATCAGCTTTTGCCAAATGAATCAGTTCCACGTCTTCAGTCCAGTAACTATTGGGTAACGAATCTACGCTATGCCAATAATCTACCGGAGAATAAAACCACAGTTTAGGTTTATTGATTCCATCAATCCATAACCAGCAGTTCGGAACTTTAGTCACAGGAACCCAAGCCTTAAAGTATGCATTCGCCTTGAAAGGATAATGGCTATCATCAAGAAAAACTCGTAATGATACACCAGAGTGAATAAGTAGGGCGTCAAGCTGGGTTCGTGCCAATATTTCACGGGCACGATTTTGTAATATTTTAATGTGTTCGTGGTACAGAGGTGCCAACTTTTCCATCTCAATAGCCTTTTTGGTTTTCTGGCAGGGGCTTAATATTACCACAATTCATTATATTGAGTGCCATCACATGAAAAGTTGCTTTCCCAGAAATTGATGACAATATTTATATTTTTCAAAACACTAATAAAAAATCTTACCTCCTGCCATAAATCTTACCTGTGATCCGTCCGACAAAAAATTAATCATTGGTTTGCATTAAATTAACACACTAATCACAATCAACACATCTGGTCATACCAGATGGTATGCACTCATTGAGGAGAATGACATGCTCTACCTAAGTGACACTATTCAAGTAAAATGGCTGAAAGATGGCATTGCAGAACTGATCTTCAATGCACCAGCTGCAATTAATAAATTAGATACAAAAACTGTTACTTCACTGGATAAAGCCGTTGCCACCCTTGAGCAACAAACAGAACTCAAAGGTCTGTTATTACGTTCTGAAAAACAAGCTTTTATTGTTGGTGCAGACATCACAGAATTTTTATCATTATTCAACGCACCCGCAAAAAAACTTCACGACCTACTGAATCTCGCCAATAGTATTTTTAACCGTATTGAAGATCTTCCTGTTCCTAGCGTTTCTGCTATTAACGGTTATGCTCTTGGCGGTGGTTGTGAAACTGTGCTCTCAACTGATTTTCGTGTCGCAACCCCCGATGTCCGTATTGGGTTACCAGAAACTAAATTAGGCATTATGCCGGGCTTCGGTGGTTCTGTCCGTCTGCCACGTTTAATTGGTACAGATAATGCCCTCGAAATTATTACCGCAGGTAAAGATATCAGTGCTGAAGAAGCGCTGAAAAATGGTTTGGTTGATGCTATCGTTCCTGCCGAAAAGCTGGTTGACTCCGCCATTTCAATTCTGGAACAAGCTATTAAAGGAGATTTAGATTGGAAAGCCGTTCGTCAACCTAAACTAATGCCACTGAATCTCAATGAAATCGAACGTACCATGAGCTTTAACGTGGCAAAAGGCATGGTAATGAAAATTGCCGGTCCTCATTACCCAGCGCCAATCACTGCGGTTAAAACCATTGAAAAAGCCGCTACGCTAGGCCGTGATGAAGCTCTGAAATTAGAATCCGACAGTTTTGTCGCATTGGCTCACACCTCTGTTGCCCGTGCTTTAGTCGGTATTTTCCTGAATGACCAATATGTCAAAGGGCTGGCGAAAAAACACTTACAAACAGTCACAGCACCTCAACATGCGGCCGTACTAGGCGCAGGGATCATGGGTGGGGGTATTGCCTATCAATCCGCTCGTAAGGGCATTCCTGTCCTGATGAAAGATATCAATCAAAAAGCGCTGGATTTAGGTATCAATGAAGCAGCCAAGTTACTGAATAAGCAATTTGAGCGCGGGCGTTTGGACGCTATGAAGATGGCTAAAATTTTGTCATCCATTCAACCAACCCTTAGTTATGCTGGTATTGAACAATCCCAGATTGTTGTCGAAGCCGTAGTTGAAAATCCTAAAGTTAAGTCTGCTGTTCTGGTAGAAGCAGAATCTCATATCAGCGATGAGTGTATTCTGGCTTCTAATACCTCCACAATTCCAATCACTGAATTGGCAAGGTCACTGAAGCGTCCGGAAAATTTCTGTGGAATGCATTTTTTCAATCCGGTGCATCGTATGCCACTGGTTGAAATCATTCGTGGAGAAAAAACATCGGATAAAACTATTTCAACGGTTATGGCTTACGCCAGCAAAATGGGTAAGACACCGATTGTCGTCAACGATTGCCCGGGCTTTTTTGTAAACCGCGTATTGTTCCCTTATTTGGCTGGTTTTAGCATGTTATTGCGGGATGGCGGTGATTTTCGTCAAATTGACAAAATCATGGAAAAAGAATTTGGCTGGCCAATGGGTCCTGCGTATCTCATCGATGTTGTCGGTATTGATACTGCTCACCATGCACAGGTTGTCATGGCACAAGGTTTCCCTGAGCGCATGAGCCGTAATTATCAAGATGCAATCGATGTATTGTTCGAAAATCAGCGTTATGGTCAGAAAAACGGCGTTGGTTTCTATAAATATACCCAGGATAAAAAAGGCAAACTGAAAAAAGGGCAAGATGAAGCTGTCGATCAGCTACTGGCAGGCATCACCCAACCAAAACATACTTTCTCCGGCGAAGAGATCATTGCTCGTACTATGATCCCAATGATTAACGAAGTCGTTCGCTGTTTGGAAGAAGGTATCATTTCCAGCCCAGCGGAAGCAGATATGGCACTGGTTTATGGTTTAGGCTTCCCTCCATTCCACGGTGGCGTTTTCCGCTATCTGGATACTATGGGAACCGCCGCCTACGTGAAAATGGCTGAAGGCTATGTCCACTTGGGCGCTCTCTATCACGTACCTGCTGGCCTGAAAGCAAAATCCGAAAGCAATGAAAGTTACTACCCTGCCCCAGCAGAACTTGCTGTTAATCCAGGTGAAAAAGTGTGAGGTCTGAAAACATGGAAAACGTAGTTATTATTGATGGTATCCGTACCCCAATGGGGCGCTCAAAAGGTGGTGTATTCCGTCAGGTCCGTGCAGAAGATCTCTCCGCACATCTGATGAAGTCGTTACTTAAGCGCAATCCAGCCCTTCAGCCTGAACATATAGACGATATCTCTTGGGGGTGTGTGCAACAGACTCTGGAGCAGGGGTTCAATATCGCCCGTAATGCCGCACTGCTGGCAGGCATTCCCCATTCAGTTCCTGCAGTGACCGTTAACCGCCTGTGTGGTTCTTCTATGCAGGCACTGCATGACGGTGCCCGCATGATCATGACTGGCGATGCCAGTATTGCAATGGTCGGCGGTGTTGAACACATGGGACATGTCCCCATGACACATGGTGTTGATTTTCATCCTAAATTAAGCCGAAACGTTGCAAAAGCAGCCGGTGTTATGGGTCTGACCGCAGAAATGCTGGCAAAAATGTACAGTATTAGCCGTGAAATGCAGGATGAATTCGCACTGCGTTCTCATCAACGCGCAGCACAAGCGACAAAATCCAAGGCTTTCGAGGGCGAAATCGCCGCCATGTACGGGCATGATGCCGACGGTAATATGAAACTCATCAATTTTGATGAAGTCATCCGCCCCGAGACTAATCTCAAAGACCTATCGGCTCTGCGTCCTGTCTTTGATCCTATCACCGGTAGCGTCACCGCAGGTAACTCCTCTGCACTTTCCGATGGTGCATCAGCGATGCTGATAATGAGTGAAAGCAAAGCCAAAGAGTTAGGGCTAAAGCCTCGTGCCCGTATCCGCTCAATGGCCGTTGTTGGCTGCGATCCTTCTATCATGGGTTACGGCCCCGTACCTGCTACAAAAATGGCATTAAAAAAAGCCGGCTTAAGCCTTTCTGATATTGGCCTAATGGAATTGAACGAAGCATTTGCCGCGCAATCCTTAGCTTGTATTAAGGGGCTGAATCTGTTGGATAGTATGGATGACAGAATCAACCTGAATGGTGGTGCAATTGCTCTCGGTCATCCATTAGGATGCTCTGGTACTCGAATCACAACGACCCTGCTTAACCTGATGGAACGCAAAGATGTTCAATTCGGGCTAGCAACCATGTGTATTGGGCTAGGCCAAGGCATTGCCACAATTATTGAAAGAGTATAGTTATCAAATTTGTATAACAACCAAATTGAGTTACTGGGTTTAGTTATCAAAAGTATCTGACGATTGAAATTTATTACTATTTTTCCCTTGTTTGTCTTATCTATTGCATCACTCTAATAAGTTTTTGCCGTAGTTTCCCGCCTGTCAGGGGCGGGTTTTATTTTTATCATTTTATTTTTTACAGGGAGAGTAAGTCAGATGAACTCAAACGCATCTCCATACATGCGATCAATAGACGCGTCACGTTCGCTACAGAACCGCTCACGGGCAATTTTGACCATTTCAAAGCGACCAGCGATATAAATATCATGGTTTGCTAAACTACCAAAATCGTCTAAAACCGCACTCAGAACCGTGCCGGTTCTGCCTCTCCAGTGCTCATCAATCTGCTCAACGACAGGAACAACCGACAAATTGGGATAATTCTCACTCAATGCCTGCAATTCCCCTAAATCATAAAGGTGTTGCAGCTCACGACCTCCCCAATAGATTGAGATCTCACGGTTAGGATTTTTTTCCAATGCAGCCAGTAAGATAGAACGGGTATAAGAAAATCCGGTTCCTCCGGCAATCAACAACATAGGGTTTTCACTATCTTCACGAAACCATGCCTGACCATGGGGAATATCAATAGCAATCGTTCTTTGATCCAGTATTCTGTCCATTACCGCCATTGCATAGAGATTTAACTCAGAAGCCCCGATGTGCAGTTCAATCGTCTGTTTTTCTGATGGCGGTGATGCCATGGAAAAAGGACGCTTATCCCTTTCATCCATAACTACCATCAAATATTGCCCTGCGCGGAAAGAAAAAGGCGAATCAGGTAATAAACGAACCCGGTAAACTGTATCTGTAATGGAGTCAACCGATGTTACTTTACAGCTTAGTATTGTCATGCGTTCCCTCTTATCGCTTCAAAATATCTAATTGATCCCAAATTTCATCGACACGGCCCCGAATTTCATTGCTCATTACAATCGGACGCCCCCATTCCCTTTGTGTCTCTCCTGGCCACTTATTTGTTGCATCTAATCCCATTTTTGAGCCTAACCCAGAAATAGGGGAAGCAAAATCGAGATAGTCAATTGGTGTATTTTCCATTAAGACAGTATCTCTTTGCGGATCCATTCGCGTCGTTATTGCCCAGATAACATCATTCCAATCACGAGCATTGATGTCATCATCACAAACAATAACAAATTTTGTATACATAAACTGCCGCAGATAAGACCAAACCCCCATCATGACTCGCTTGGCATGACCTGCATATTGTTTTTTAATCGTAACGATAGCGAGCCGATAAGAACAACCTTCTGGCGGCAGGTAAAAATCCACAATTTCAGGAAATTGTTTTTGTAATATTGGCACCAGTACTTCATTTAACGCTACACCCAATACAGCGGGTTCATCCGGTGGACGTCCGGTATAAGTTGAATGATAAATGGCATCACTGCGCTGGGTAATATGAGTTATCATAAACACCGGAAACATATCCACTTCATTGTAATAACCGGTATGATCACCATATGGCCCTTCCGGTGCCATTTCGCCGGGTTCAATGTAGCCTTCAAGGATAATTTCAGCACTTGCCGGTACTTCAAGATCATTAGAGATACATTTAACGACTTCTGTTTTATGCCCACGCAATAATCCAGCAAAAGCATATTCAGATAAAGTATCAGGGACTGGCGTAACCGCACCCAATATCGTGGCAGGATCTGCGCCCAATGCAACAGACACAGGGAAACGCTCTCCCGGATGAGCCTGACACCATTCCTGAAAATCGAGTGCTCCACCACGGTGAGATAACCAACGCATAATAAGTTTATTTTTACCCAATACTTGCTGGCGGTAGATACCCAAATTCTGACGCTCTTTATTAGGTCCTTTAGTTACCGTAAGCCCCCACGTAATCAATGGTGCAACATCTTCTGGCCAACAATGCATAACTGGAATACGGGTAAGATCCACCTCATCATCTGCCCAAATCTGCTCCTGACAAGGTGCAGAATTAAGGCGCTTGGTCGGCATATTCAGAACCTGTTTGAATTTAGGCAATTTATCCACCAGATCACGAAACCCTTTTGGCGGCTCTGGCTCCTTAAGGAAAGCTAATAACTTACCAACATCGTGCAATGCCTTAACATCATCTTGCCCCATACCCATAGCAACCCGCTTAGGCGTTCCAAATAAATTGCACAGCACAGGCATCGAATATCCCTTAGGATTTTCAAATAACAAGGCAGGGCCGCCGGCACGAAGAGTACGATCTGCGATTTCAGTCATTTCCAGATAGGGATCAACTTCCATACGAATTCGTTTTAATTCACCAGATTGTTCCAATAAGGAAAGAAAGTCTCTTAGATCGCGGTATTTCATATTGTTCATTTGTGCCGATATTTAAGGAGGGAAGGATATTATAAGCCCTCCCATGAGGGTTACAAGGTAAACTCATAACTTGCTAAAAATCAATGAATTCAATGTAATCTTGTGGGGTAAACTCCTTAGATACAGCAGCATGGTACCCAATCAGCGAATGTCTGTGTATCAAATTGCTCAGGAATCGTTTTATTATGCTGGAAAACCTTAAAATCTTCGTTTTTTCACTAAAATAATGCGATTTTTCTCCTTTAATATGCAATCTGCTGCCTTCACGTAACATAGGTAATAAAAACTATCTACCTGGCACCTTTCAAGTTACAACTTTGTTGGCTGCTGTCGCTCTGCATCTCGAAATATATTGGGTATTGAACGGGGATTAGGTTCCAAAAACATGGATTACAACCGATCTTTTGGGTAACTTAATCATTGGACATTATCAGGGAATTTACCGTTACCTGAGGGGAATATTTTCATATTTTCTTTTCCTTTACGAAATATTAGATAAAATTATCAATATCATCGTAATTGGCGATTTTTACACCTTAAGTAATACACAAACTTTTACTGGAGATAAATACCACTGGTTATAAAAACATAACTTATTCCTTCACATAACTTTTTAGCTTTATTGATGATCCACCAACACTGGTTTTGTTATGCTAGGCATTCTAAGCAATGGAGTGGAAATATTATGGGGAATTGGTATCTTCTTTACTGTAAACGAGGGCAAATCTCTCGAGCGATAGATAATTTGGAAAGGCAAGATGTTATCTGCCTGACACCTATAGCCAAAATCGAAAAAGTCATTCGGGGTAAACGGACAACCGTTAGTGAACCATTGTTTCCCAATTATCTTTTTGTACATTTTGATCCTGAAGTCATTCACACCACAACGGTTAACTCAACACGTGGAGTAAATCATTTCATACGGTTCAGTACTTATCCTGCCATTATACCGCAGGCATTGATTGATGAATTGATGTCTATCACTGAACAGGATTATATTGCGCCTGAAACTCCAATAGCAGGAGATACTGTTCTGATTACTGAAGGAATTTTCGAGGGAATTCAAGCAATTTATAACGAACCGGATGGAGGAACCCGTTCAATTCTCCTCCTTAATATCCTCAATAAAGAAGTTTCTAAAGTTTTAGATAATAAGCAGTTCATCAAGATTTAATCAGAACCACCCGCATAGCGGGTGGTTTGCTCTAGCCCTATAAGGGCATGTTACCGACTGCGCCTAAATGACGCGGCTTTCTCTTCGTTCAAGCTAAGTGTCTTTGCTTCTTTGGCTTACCCCTTGAAGGGGTCGTCTGACTCTCGTGTACTTAATTTA
>NZ_CAWQTY010000227.1:0-12050 GCF_963897815.1 Xenorhabdus sp. Sc-CR9 | reverse complement strand
GTTGCTGTTCCTGCTCACGCCACTGAGGAGACTGAAGGATGGCCCGGACCTGAGTTGCCGCCTGTTGTGAGTCTGCGGGAAGGCGGGCAAAGATCTGCCTTTGCTGTTGCTCCGGTGCATCCAGCCAGATTACCTGTGTCTCAGGGGGCAAATTAACCGGCGGGTGCTGACGGTCGGTATAGATCACCGTTTTTGCACTGGCGGACAGTGACACCATCCATCCCATCAGGAGCAGTAAACCCGGCTTTTTCATCGTGTCCTTTCCATGTTATAAAACTTCAGAGCAGCGTGAAGAAAGCCGGCACAAAAGTCAGCAAACAATTCATTTTTGCAAAATGCAAAAAAACATCGGCCTCAGTGCCCTTGCCTTGCCCTCCCCGCCATGACGGGTAGCGTGGCTAAGATTTTTCCCAAATCATCAGAAAATTAAATTTCATTAAACATGCTAATTAATAATCCCGTACAATAATCCGCCTTTTCTGACAGAGTGCTGATTTTATATAAACTTTACGCATAACATGCCGATTAATTATTCATCGGTACATTAGAATAAAAAGAGAAACCCAATGAAAAACAACAAGGAGTCTATGTACCTGCGGGAAAGAGCCTACCTGCGGGAACTGGCTCAACGCGTGGCGAAAGAGTCGCCGCATCTGGCCGATTTTCTGACCCTGTCCCATGATCCCGGTATTGAACGGGTTTTCGAAGCGTTTGCCCTGTTGATTGCCCGCTTACGGGATAAAATTGAGGATGATCTCCCCGAAATTACCCACGGCATTCTGTCCCGTATCTGGCCGTCAGCCCTGAGTCCCGTTCCGCCCACGACGGTCATGCAGTTTCATCCCACCGACGGCGAACATCAGGGCACCGTTGACATCCCGGCAGGCACGCCGGTTTCCGCCGATGTCAACGGGCAGTTACTCACCTTTAAAACCTGCCGTTCCCTGCATATCGAACCCCTTATCGTGCGGGACAGGACAGTGAAGAAAACCGGCACACACAGTGAGATAGTGCTGACGCTTTGCCAGACAGGCACGCCCTCCCCTGTCTGGCAAAGCGGAACACTGTCTTTTTTCCTCGGTACGGACAATGAACGGGCAGCACAATTAAGTTTGTGGCTGGATCAGCATATCTGTGAGATGCACCTCAGAACGCAGGGAGAACAACGCAAACTGAATAGTTTCCCTTATGGCTGGCATAACCTGTTCGATGCTCCCCTCCTGCCGATAGGAAATCGCACTTATGCCGGCCTGCAATTACTGCTGGAATATTATGCACTGCCCCACCTGTATAACTTTATGACGGTGGATATCAGCGACAGTTGCCGGGAAGTGCCGTTAAATGCTGACGGCAGCTTTGAGCTGGTTTTTCGTTTTGACGGTGAGCTGCCGCTGGATAATGTCGACGATGCTTTTTGGCCTGGCTGTGTTCCGGCCATTCATCTGGAAACCCTGACCAGCCTTCCCCTGCCGCTGAGTGAGGGAAATCATCGTTATCACCTGCTTCCTGGCGAGTCCGTGCAGTTGTTCCGGCTGCGTGATATTCAGGTGGTTCAGCAACCTGATGAAACCCAGCAACGGGGTTCGCCCTGCCGCTATCTGCCCATCGACCAGTTTACGCCGTCATCGCCCAGTCTGGCGGAAGACGGGGAGCCGGAGACGTTTTATTACCTGCTCCAGAACGAGCGTGATTTACTGGGCAGGCTCACGCACCAACTGCATTTTTTTGACCTGACCGGCAAACCGGCTCAACACCTGCCCGTCCTGTCCGTCGTGGGTGATATTCTGGGCTATCACACGCAGGCCATCACCTTAAAACCCGGTGAAATTACCCTCACGCAGGAAGGTTCCCCGGCCCATCTCAACGTACACAATATTCTCCCCGTCTCCGCCGATTTCCCGTCCCTGTTGCAGGACAATTCCGGCTGGCCGTTGCTTTCCTGTCTCTCCAGCCCGCCGGTGTTGTTATTTGCCACCGACAGCCTGAAACAGTTTCTCCGCCTGTTTGATCCCTACCCCGAACTCAATCGCCCGCTGAGCCGCCATATCCGCCGGCATATCGACGGCATTGTCCGGGTGGAAGAACACCTTACCGATCGCATGAAGCGGGGACGTCCTGTCCGCGGGCACTGGGTGGGACTCACGCTCAACCCTGACTGTTACCACAATCCGGGAGAAATGTACCGCTTCTGCCGATTAATCAATGAAGCCATGGCGTGTTTTATCAGCCAGTCCACCTTCGTCAGGCTGGAGGTTTCTACCTCAGACAACAGCGGCGTCTTGTGGGCATTTAAGGAAGTCTACGGAACGCGCAGAGATATGTAAGCCATCAAACCATCACAATAAGGAGTAACAACAAAACATGATGAAGAATATCATTGACAGGCTGCCCACCGCCAAAAGTGGATTGCGGTTTACTTTTCAGGTCGCGGGGCTTCCCGGGGATACGTTCAGCGTGGGGGAGTTTTCCTTGCAGGAAGGGTTATCTGAGTTGTTTACCCTGAACCTGACACTGGTCAAAACCCATAGCCTGAATCCGTTCAAGCCATTAGACGAGGTGGATTTGAGCGCCCTGCTGATGCAGGAAGCCGTGTTGCAAATCTTTCACGGCGTACAGGTGCGGCGCAAAATCACCGGCATCATCTCTCACGCTGACTGGGCCGGCACCGACGGCAATAAAACCCTTTATACCCTGACCGTTCGCCCGGCACTCTGGCGTCTGACACTCAATCAGGAGAGCCGGATATTCCATCAGCAAAATGGACCCGCTATCCTGAATGGCCTGTTGAAAAAGCATAAGGTACTGGCGGATTCGAAGCTCTACGATCCCCACCAGGACCGGGAATACGTCACCCAGAAACGGGAATCCGATTATGGTTTTTTCAGCCGGCTGGCAGCCGAGGAAGGCATCAGTTTCTGGTTTGAGGATGAAACGCTGTTTTTCAGTGACAGCCATCTGGGAATGACGGCCGGACTGCCACTGACCTACAGCCCGCAGCCGGAAACCGCCCACGGGACAGATACGATTTATCAGGTGCGATTAGGCGTCGGGATGAACCCGCAACGCAGCCTTCACAAAGACTTTAATTACGACAATCCGCGTTATCACCTTTCCCATATGACCAGCAGTGAAGGTTTCCGCGATTTTGGCACTCAAACCCCGTATACCGTGTTTGAAAGTTACGGCCGTTTTCAGAAAGATGCCGCCGCCAAACCATTTCTCAAATACCGTCATGAAGCGCTGGATAACCAGAAAAAGACCGGCAGCGGCAGCAGTAACTGCATCAAACTGATGCCCGGCAAAATCTTCGAGATAAAAAGCCATCCGCACGCCCCGCTCAATGCCCGCTGGCAGATTGTCGGTATCAGCCATCACGGCCGCTGCCCACAGGCCATGGGCGATAACAGCGGTGACGGCACCACACTGACCAACCATTTCAGCTTTATCGACGGCCTTGCTGACTGGCGTCCGCCGTTCCATTACAAGCCACTGGCCGATGGCGATGAAACTGCCACGGTTGTTGGCCCTGAAGGGGAAGAAATCTTTGTCAATAAAGACGGCGCGATTAAAGTGCATTTCCACTGGAACCGTTATGACAAGGCGGATGACGGTGCATCTTGCTGGGTTCGCGTCGCACAGGGCTGGAACGGCAACGGCTTTGGCTTTATGGCGATACCCCGTATCGGGCAGGAAGTCATCATCTCTTACCTCAACGGCGATATCGACCGGCCGATTGTCACCGGCTGTGTCTACAACGGCCTGAACCGTCCGCCGCTGGATTTACCGGCCCAGAAAACCCGCACCACCTTCAAGACCAAAACCCATAAGGGCAAAGGCTTTAACGAACTGCGGTTTGAAGATGCGAAAGGCAGTGAAGAGGTGTTTATCCATGCCCAGAAGGACATGAACACCAAAGTACTCAATGACCGCAATACTCAGGTGCTGGCAAACCATTCTGAGACCGTCGAGAAAAACCAGACTATTGATGTCCATGAACACCGGGAAGAGAGCATTGGCCTGACAGATACACTTGACGTCGGTGAATCCTTGTCCATTACCGCAGGTACAGTGATTGAACTGCGCTGCGGCAGTAGTGTCCTGCGCATGGATAAACTGGGCAATGTCACCATCCAGGGGAATAACTTCCTGTTTCAGGCCAGTGATGCCATTCAAATCAGCGCACAGGACATTGACCTGAACTAAGGAGCTTTGCGATGGAATTTAAAAATCTGACCCCGTTTTCGGTTATGCACTACAAGATGCTCGATACCGAAGACGAAGAATATCACGTTGTCGCGATGAAAATCGTCTATCAGCTCCGGCCTGTCGGCGACGGGCCGTATTATCAGGCCGTATTAACCGAGCCGTTTGGTGAGCTGGCATTACAGGATGAATTCAGCGGTGAACCCAACCAGTCCTCCGTCCGGCAGGAAAGTGACTTAGCGCCGTTAAAGCCGAAATGTGATGTGATTGTCAACGGGGTGGCCTATGCACCGGGCGGCATTCCGGCTGAAAGAGTGCCCGTCCGGTTACTTGTCACAAAAGCAGACTGGCAGCCGCTTATCGATAAAACCTTATTGATATGGGGAGAACGTGAGTTTCAACACACGTCTGAGGACGAATGGCAGCTGACACCGCCGCAAAAATTCACGGAATTACCGATAGACTACCAATACGCTTTTGGCGGGCAATGCAGGGTCTATGAAAACGATGAGGCGGCCGCTGCCGTGGCTGAGGAATTCAGGCTGTCCGCTGAGCAACGGGCACAGCATCCGGAAAAAGAGATGCCCCCCATAGCCCATGCCACTTTCGAGTATAACCCGATTGGCACGGGATTTGTCGTACCGTGGTATGCCAAAGCGAAAGCCCTTTCCCGCTCTCCCGCACCGCGTATTGAACGCCCAGATGCCCCTGTCACCGGGGAGCATTTCGCCCACTGTTCAGAGCCGCCGAACGCCATCACCGAATCCGGCTGCCAGCCTGCGGGTTTCGGTATGATTGGCCGCCCCTGGCTGCCCCGCCGCGCAAAAGCGGGTACCTACGATGAGACCTGGCTGAAAGAACGCCACCCTTATCTCCCTGACGATTTTGATTTTAGCTACTGGAATAACGCACCGGAAGACCAGCAAATTGACCACCCGGATAACAATATCCGTATCAGCCTGTTTCATTTAACCCGTGAGGGCATATTGCGGGTGCAGCTGCCGGGACACCGCCCCTTTATTCTGCTGAGAATGCTGAACGGCGAAATGTTACCTGACCTGATGTATCCGGATACCTTAATTATCGACAGCGAAGCGCTCACACTTTCCATAACCTACCGTTACCACGCCGAAATTGACGAGTCCATCCGGGTGATGGAGGCCCGGTTTGAGATGAACCCGGATGCGCCCCTGGTCAGGGTCGATTTAGGCGATGGCAAGGAGTTGCATTATGGCTGATAACTACTTCGCCCGAACGGCAACCCAATGGATGGTTGTCAGCATTGTGCCGGATGTGTGCAAAACGCCGATGGGTGCATCAACGCCGCCCATTCCCTATCCGGTGGTGGCCAAACTGGCAGAAAGCTCTGTGCCGGTCAAATCCGTGCGGGCAAACGGTAAACCCATGGTGGTCTTCGCCCAAAGTTTTGTGCCGCAGACGCTGGGCGACCAACCCGGCGTCGCCAATGGCATCAAAAGCGGCACCGTGGGGGGCAAGTGCCACCCTAAAGAACACGCCAAAAGTGTCCGGGCAGGTAACAAGCTCCTGCTGCGGCACGGTGACAAATTCTGGATGAACGGCGCATAAGGATACGACTATGGCAAAAAAAACCAAAAAAACACCGCCCACGGTGAGCGATAAACCTTTACTGGAACAAAAGGCGCGCCATGATGCCCCGACGGGGGAAGGCAATACGATAGGTGAAATTGTCGGACAACCCCCTCAGGTCACGAAAGCGCCCGGTGAAGCAAGTCCGATACTCAAGCCCGGCCCACAGAAAGAAAAAAATTTCGCCAGTCAGGCGTATGACAGCGCAAAAAACGTGGTTGTTGAGGCAGGGAAAAGTGCTGCTGAAATGGGTAAAGGCGCGGCAAAAGATACCTGGAATTTTGGGGTTGATATCGCGGAACTTGCATATCCGGCAGCCCAGCTGGAGGCGGCACGTGCCATGGAAGACGCGGCAAGGTGGCATGATATTTTCGGCAATAAAGAGCAGGCAAAGGTGTTATCGGAAGCCG
The DNA here is from genome assembly GCF_963897815.1 of Xenorhabdus sp. Sc-CR9. Taxonomy (NCBI): domain Bacteria; kingdom Pseudomonadati; phylum Pseudomonadota; class Gammaproteobacteria; order Enterobacterales; family Morganellaceae; genus Xenorhabdus; species Xenorhabdus sp. Sc-CR9. The sequence goes on along the minus strand of NZ_CAWQTY010000227.1, from coordinate 5,829 downwards.
CTGAAGAGGCCAGAGGCAGAGCAGCCACCGGTAATCTTGATGAACTCAGGGTGACATTAGACAATCCGGAGCAGGAACTCGGTGCGGTACTGGCTGATTTGAACCCGAAAGGTGCGGTTAAAGGTGTCGTTAAAGGCATAGTCGGGGGCGTTAAGAAGATAGGTAAAGCAATTGAAAAAGTGACCGCCAAAGAGGGAAAGAAAAAAACAGTGAATAAGGTTGAAAAACCGAAGGAGAGCGCAGGCAAGCCTAACGAGCCAGAAAAAAAAGGCGGGAAAGTTAAGGGGGCTAAAATAACGAAAGTTCCGTGTTTTAATCCTTATAACAGCAAACGCTATAAGCGATTAAAAACAGAGAAAGAACGTCAGGCATTCCTGAAAGAATATTCCGCACAACTGCGCAGGCAGCAGGATGCGATTAATAATATGTCGCCTGAAGAGTTCAAATTTGCACGGGATGCTTATAAGAAGAATAAGCGAAATAGTTTGGCTGGGAAAGCACAAGAAGATTTCCGAAATGATACTAAAGAAGATATAAAAGGTAATATATTTGATTCATTAATTAATAAAAAAGTTCCTGTAAAAGAAGCGGAAAAAATAGCACAAAGCAGAGCAGATAAAATATTTGATGACTTAGCTGCACTGCATGAACCAGATATGGTGGCAGGAGGCTATGGACAATATGCACCTAAGAAAATGGGTGATAAAGGAATTAACAGCGCTATAGGTGGTAGCTGGAATGGAAAACGGATAAAATCGCTTGATGATGCAGCAAAAGAGGCCATTGACAGCGGGTTAGGTGACGCTAAGATGAACGTTCAATTAGAATTGTGCCGAGGTAAGGGGAAAAATAATGCGTGACGAGTTTTTTGAATATTTTATTGAAAAAATGGGAGAGGCGACTCAACATAAAGATGTTCCTGCTGATGTAATAGAAAAATGGCTGGGAAAAGTACCGGGGCAGTTATTGTATTACTGGAAAACAGAAGGCTGGAACAGCTATAGAGATGGGTTATTTAGCATTGTAAATCCCGATGACTATGAAGATATTGTTGATATGTGGCTAGAAGATACCCCCTTCGAATCCATGGACTCTTATCATGTCATCGCCAGAAGTGGCTTTGGTAAACTTTATCTTTGCGGTGAACAAACAGGAATTAACTTAACAATATCTTGTATTTTTAACTCTATTAATTACTCTAAAAAAAGAGCACACAAGAAAGAAAGAAAAAAATTAGATCAAGAAATATCTTCTTTCTTTGGAATAAAATCACCTGATGATTTTGATTTAAAAGGCGGCACAAAAACAGGTATTTTTTCTCGTGCCGTTGAGAAATATGGTCCGTTAGGTGAGCACGAAATATTTGGTTTTGAACCTGCTATTATTTTAGGCAGCGAGATCAAACTTGAAAATGTCAGAAAATTAGATATGCACATTCATCTCGATATTCTTCGTCAATTCGCCGATCCAGATATTCAGGAAATTTGATTTTCTATTTCCCTGATACTTATCTGTTCATCAAAGTGGCTGTATAAATAGCCACTTATTTTCTTATGTTAGAATTATGCCGAGGCATGGAGAAAAAGTAATGCGTGATGATTTTTTTAAATGTTTTATTCAAGATTTGGGAGAAGCAACACAGCATAGAGCTGTTCCTGCCGAGGCAATAGATAAGTGGCTGGGAAAGCTTCCGGGTCAATTACTGTATTATTGGAAAACTGAAGGCTGGAACAGCTATCAAGATGGATTATTTAGTATTGTAAATCCCGATGATTATGAAGATATTGTCGATATATGGTTAGAAGATACACCATTTGAGTCAATGGATTCTTACCATGTTATTGCCAGAAGTGGTTTTGGTAAAATGTTCCTTTGTGGAGAAGAAACCGGAATTAACTTATCGATATCTTGTATATTCAATAAAATAACAAGTGATAAAAATGACATTTATAAAAAAGACAGAAAAACCTTGGATCTTGATATTTCCAGTTTTTTTGCAAGCAAGTCTGCCAAGACTCTAGATTTAAAAGGCGGCACAAAAACAGGTATTTTTTCTCGTGCCGTTGAGAAACATGGCCCGTTAAGTGAGCACGAAATATTTGGTTTTGAACCTGCTATTATTTTAGGCGGCGAGATCAAACTTGAAAATGTCAGAAAATTAGATATGCACATTCATCTCGATATTCTTCGTCAATTCGCCGATCCAGATATTCAGGAAATTTAACTTTTGATAGTGTTATTTTTATAAAGTGACTGCGTATACAGTCACTTTAATTATCTTATCACAGGAAAAATAATGCGTGATGATAATTTTAGTTACTTTATTGAAGAAATTGGAGAAGCTACTCAGCATATAGCAGTACCCTCTGGAGCAATAGAAAAATGGGGAGGTAGGCTATCTAATAAGTTACTTAATTATTGAAAATTTGAAGGTTAGAACAACTATCAGAATGGTTTATTCGCATAGTAACTTACAGTAATTATAAAGGTATTATCGATATGTGGCTGCTTAATACAGCCACCTGCCTCATCTATAATAGATAAATGCTACCCACCACACGCAAACGCCAGCCGATGCCAGGCATTACGCGTCCAGCTATCCGATTCTGCCCAGAATGCCCATTTTGTCTGCGCATCCATCGAACCGGAACTGCCAGAAAGATAATCTGTGGAAACCACATAAAATTCTCTCACCCAGCCCTCATAGTGATAAAAATTTCCCCATTCTTCATAAAGCCGTTCAAGTGCATATTTGGGCGCAATCTGGCTGCCGAGTGATTGACAAATTTGCGTGGCATTAAAATAAAAATCTTGCGTCAGGCCTGAGCGCTCAAACCAGGTATCGCTCGTTAAGGTCAGTACCACCTGCTGCCCTGCCTCATCGGTGCCTGTCAGTCTCACACCGTCAGGACGTTGCTGTACGACCACCGTATCACCGGATACCGTGACTGCCGGAGAATCACTCTGCCAGTTCACCCGGCCTGTATTATCGGCGGTGATGATGCGAAATTTCGCTCCCCGCCAGAAAACTGAAGGCCCCCGGGCGCCAAAGGATTTCTGGTTAGCATTACCGCCCTGGCTGTCAACAGCAACGGTGTCGGCAATACGTAATGGCGGGATAAATTCCACTGTGGGTGAGATAACCGCCTGGTCATCAATAATGGCCGTCACTGAAGCGGTGCCTGCCTTCTGGCTGATCAGTGTCGCGCGGGCTTCGCCGTTTTCATCGGTTTCAATCTGTGCGTCTGTAAAGTGACCGTTATCTGAACGCCACCAGACAGGAATACCCGCAGCGGGCTGTCCGGTCAGGTTTTTCACCGCCACGGTCAATGTGACGCTATCCTGACCATTGGCAATAATGCGGGTTTTATCTGCACGCAGCGTGGATGTCAGCACGTCATCAAACCAGAGCGTCGGGGCGGTCACCGTCTTATCATCAACCTGGATCCATACCCGGTGCTCACCGGCAACAGTGCTGGTCAGTTGAACTTGTGCCAATCCCTGTGAGTCGGTTCGGGTTTCTGCTGATGACAGGACACCGTTGTCGGTGTGCCAGATGACGGCCTGATCTTTAACCGGTAACCTCAGTGTATTTTCAACAATCGCAGTCAGTACGATAGCCTCCTGCCCGTCGCCGCTGGCATGGGTTTTATCCGCGATGATAACGGATTGCAACTGACGTTCAAACGTGACCCCGCCCGCCGTGATGATGGTACCTGACATGTCAGCGCGGACACGGGCGATACCGGCTTTCCGGCTGATAATCCGTGCGTGGGCTTTTCCCCTGCTGTCGGTGATAACCTGTTCATCGGCAATCTGGCCATGATCCGTTGACCACACGATTTCCCTCCCTGCTATCGGCTGGTCAGCCGCATCACGCGCGTCAATCGTGCAAAGCACACTGTCCTGTCCATCGGCAATGGCTGTACTTTTGTCACAGGTCAACGTATGGGCCAGTGCGGGTAAAAATTCAACCGGTGAAGCTGTGAACGTCTCTTCATCCGCCATCACCGACACCTCTGCAATACCGGAAGGCAAACTGACTAATGCGGCGGTGGCCTGCCCGTGATTATTGGTTGTTGACGAAGAACTCAGGAATTTACCCCGGCTGGTTTGCCACTTAACGGACTGGTGAGGAACGGGGACGCCGGCGGCATCCTTGACGGTAACGGTAAACGTCACGGCATCCTGACCATCCGCTTTGGCCTGTGTTTTGTCTGCGGTGATAACAGGTTTCAATACCGCACTGAAGTGCACCGGCAAAGCCACAGTGACATTATCACCGACCGAGACCTGTACGCTATGCTCCCCGTGATGATGGCTGCTCAACAACACTGCCGCCAGCCCCTGTGTATCAGTTTTCTGTGTGCTTTGTGAAAGTTTGCCTTTGTCACTTGACCAGCTCACCGTTTGATCGGGAACAGGCTCACCGTCACGATCTTTCACCATCACGGTATACATCACACTGTCCTGACCGTCCGCCCTTGCCTGCGTCCGGTTTGCGGTGACCTGCACATGGGTTTCCGTCGGCTGGATAAAAAGGGTGGTTTCCGATGGCCGGGAACGATTGCCGTACTTATCAATGGCAATGCCGGAAAGCCGGATCATTTTATCGGTGGCTTTCGGTAAAAGCAGCATAACCTTATCAGGCATCTGGTGAATAATTTTACCGCCGGCTTGCTGTAGTTCATCGGCCCGGAGTTCTAAACGCGCAAGGGGATATTTGGAGGTAATCCGTGGCGTAAAGGTGATGATTCTGCCTGCATCGCCTTTAAGCTGAGCGGGAAAGTCCAGTGTTATCAGCGTTTGCTTGCGGTAATCCAGTACCATATCATGATTCCGGTTGACAAAATCTGTCCGTCTGAATGTCAGGCTGCGTAATGGCGCGACGGCACTGGGATCAAGCTGTTGTGCCAGCGGGACACCCAACTGGTAATTGAGTGCCAGCGTAAAACGGTTATCCCAGTGATCCTGTTTTCCCTGCCGGACATCCGCGCCCAATGTGACTAACGGCACCGGTGTGTATGTCAGCCCGGCCGTCAGGCTGTAAGGATTATGCTGACGTTTGCTGTTACCAAATAAATCCACTTGCTGCCCGTAGTACTGTTCAAACATCACCTGCCCGCCCCAGTGTGGCAACGCAGGTAACCCGCCTTCTACCCGGATATCCCAGCCATTGGCGGGGCGTGCATCATAATCGCTGACTTGCCGGGACGTTTTCCAGCCGGATAAGCGCTGGTAAAGGTTGGCAGAGAGTTTGAGGTTATCACGCCACGCTTCTGCCCCGATGCTGTAGCGATGGTGTTGAGCCGGCCACTCAGCATCCCAGAACACATTAGCCCCCCAGAGCCAGTTATCACTCAAATAGCGGTATCCCATACCAAAATGGGTGGTCGTCTGACCGTGCCCGGTTTTAACGCCCCACTGGCCGAATGCGGTGTAAGCCGGAGTGGTATACCACGGCAACATCCAATCCAGTGCAGCTTCTTTTAACGAAAAAGCGTGATCAAAGGGGAGTGAGATCCGGGCATTGCCGAACTGGTTGAGCAACGGGGTTAATGTGGCAGTGACTGCCGATGACAGCTGCTGGGCAGCGATGGATTGTGCGGCTTCGGTGGGGGACTGCGATTGGTGAAGTTGGTGTCCTAATTGTGAAGTGATTTCAGCCAAGTTATAAACTGCATGGTTATCTTCATTTTGAAGTTCTGATATGGCTTGGCTGTGAAAACTGAATGAAAGGCTCAATAGGCCAATAATCAGAGATTTTGAACCATCAAACAAAGACGAGTGCAATTTTTGATATACTGGCATATTACCCCTTCCATACTT
>NZ_CAWQTY010000226.1:0-13206 GCF_963897815.1 Xenorhabdus sp. Sc-CR9 | reverse complement strand
CATCGCAGTCAACTCGGTTTTCTACTGGAAATCGCCGCAGGCCTCATTGCGTATACATTCCAACCTAAAAAACCGAGTTTGAATTTACGGAATAATGATATCGCTATTCTTAAACGAAGCTGAGGTTAATTACATCGTTAAAAAATTCTTTATTAAACTCAGTATCAATAATAGCATCAATAATGTCATCATTATTGCTTTCTATATCACATACATTTTCTAATATGTATAAATAAAAACCAAATCGCATCATATTTACGGGTGACATTACTTTTGAATCATCATATCCAGTTATGTCACATAGCAATTTATAATATTTTTCTAATTTTTTATTCAAAATAATAAAATCAGTGATTGTAACCATCAAAGAAATCCTTTTAAAAATCATTAATAATTTTTTTTAAAGTTCCCAAAATGCCCTATCACGCATTTTTTGAACATTTTTAGAGCCATCAACATAAAGACTAAAATGCTTATCCAATCGACGAATTTGTTCCATCAGTGACTCTTGTTCACCTTTATCATCAACGTTAAGCACCGCTTTAATATCAGCATTTTTAATCTCACCCACACGGTGAATAATCCACGTCAAAATATAGGATGAATAATTATTATCACTAGTTTTAAAGTGAGTAATTTCCTGTGTCGAAAGAATTACACCGACTCCATATTCACGCCCTTCTTTGAGAATTTTACGTAAGCTAGGAAAATCCTGGCGCATAAAATTATCGGCCTCATCTACAAGAACCATTTTCGTTATCTGGCGATAATCACCCAAAACAGCGGGTTTACCTTGTTTTTGCATTTGTGCATAGAAAAGATCCAAAGTTAATGCTACAACCAAACTTTGTATTTCTTCTGAATAACCAGATAATTCGATAACTGTTACTCCATTAATCAAATCATACAAGCTAACCATTTTCTCTGCGTCAGTTTCAAATATTTGAAAACCAGCTAAATTATATAGGGCTGCATATAATGAATCTTCCTCTACTTTTTCTTGAGCCAAATAATGTTGCCAAACATCTTCAATAGTTGGAGCGGTTCTATTCCATGTCGAACGATCTCCAGGACTAATTCCAGCTACCTCATAGCATTCCATAATTAAAGTTAAAAGCCTCATTTTCTGCTTTACACCTAGGTTATAAGCTCGTCCCATCGTTTCAGCAAATGCCATAGCCGTATGACGCGGCAACATAGGCATATCGCCAAATAAAGATAATGGATTATATGGTAGAAGAGAAAGTTGATATTTCTTAGCTCCAGTTGCAGTAATAAAAGCTTCATCAACATAGTCTGACTTATAGTCAAAGATCAGCAGGCCAATTGGAGCACCATTAACATTATTTGCCTGATTACGGATTAGTTGTGTTACTAAGGATTTCGTAAATTGAGTTTTACCTGTTCCCATTGTGCCTATGATACCGGTATTGGTATTCATAAACTTTGCAGTATTCGTCGGTTCCCAATAGAGCGGAGTCTGCCGTAAAGACTCATGACCAAACAATACTTGTAACGGTGTTTGATTTGTCGCAATAGAAACAGATGCAGGAATCTCAATATCAGTTCTCGAAATAGCCGTGTTCTTATCAAGCTCAATGATAACTTCAGATTGAATATTTGATTTTTCATTTCCCTCAACATTATCAACCGGCTCTTTATCCATCGAGCTAGTAAGCATATAGCACTCAGGAACATTGCAGTGAGCTACTAGCCCATCTAACTTATCTACACAATCAGCAGATATCAAAGAAGAAAGTAGTGCGTACGGCAATTCAATTTGAAGAATTTGATTTTCTGTTACCTTGTACGAAGGTTCAAAACAGCTATTGCTATCCACATGAGCAAGCACAATACCATCAACATAATTGTGTAATTGGCCCAGTTGGTATTCCCCTGTTATCCACCATTCTCTTTGCGATAACAATGGCTCCAACGTCTTGCTATCCAAGACTTGGTACAGACTGAGTTTTTCTACCTGCATAAGCACTTGACGAACGAATAAAGCACGGTAGAAATGTGAAGCCATAGTGTCGTTGCCCAGCAAATCTTCTTTCAGATAACGTTTAAGTTCCCTCGCTTGCAGGCCCGCATATCGGTAATCTGGTCGAGCTCCCGTTTTTACTTCTAAAGGAAGTAAATAGAGCTTGTCATCTTTAAAGCCAACAAATAATACATCATCCGAAATGGCCCCTTTACGATATCCTTGTACATTACGAGAAAACTCATTTTCGCTCATTTTGAGACCAATATTACCGGATACACGGATCATTTCAGCAACAGAAAGAGGTATCCAACAAATATCCGAACCCCGTAGCATCGACTGAACAAATTTATAAGCCCCAATAATACCGAGTTTTTCTTTACGTTCTTTATCGGTAGAACGCAACATTTTGAGCAACCATTCACCATTAAAGGCATTAAACTCAGAAAGCAACCGATCACTACCTACCCTATATTCTTGCCCACTACTATTTTCCATGTTGATTAAATTCTGGAAAAGCTCGATGTGTTTAGTCACAGTGACGGCATCATAACCAGTACAGCTGGTATATTGATCTGAGTAATGAATCAGTACTATATCTTTTTGGTTAGTAAAAAAATCTAAAGTAACTTTAGGGTCGATAACCGTTGTCCATAAAGAACTCTCATAAGAGCACTTAAGTAATTCTTTGAAATTGCCACTAACGGCCAACCCAATTCCTTGCTTCGAATATTGAGTATTACTTTGACGAGCAGGTTGCCACAACATCCCTAGTAAACGGGCTATACGCAGAGCTCGATATGGCCCAACATCAACATGGCGCAAACCAAATGCCGTAAAATAAGCATCTTCCAGAGTTTCAGCACCTTCCCCAGAAATCAAACCATTACAGAGCACACCACTTAATGCTGTATCCATATTGATAAGACGACAATCAACGGGGACACTATTATTGAAGAATGCTAAATGAGCATATTTGAGATCTTTATTATCTGTAGGTATTGTGAATTTGCTAAAAGTAAGGCGGCTACGAATCAAATCAATCAACAGATCCGCATCTTCTCGCTTTAATCCCAGCCAATTTTTAAGATCATCATAAGATCCTATTTCAGCAAAACGATCAAAATCATTTTGCATTAATTGCTCATCATAGAAATTAACATGAATAGCTGTTACATTTTCTTTATTCTGCTTAAAGTAATCAACCAGCCCCAAAAATAACTCTTTTGCAATACCTTGATTAATTGCATTGATTATCAAAGCGCTATTACCTATGCCATAAAATAATCTGGAATATGCATCCGTGAATTCATTTAGTTTATCCCTCACCAACTTTTGAACATAACCGTGGCTAACTTGACGTTGAGGAACAACATCGATCCAGAATCTATTTTCTTTAACTGGTTGTAATTGAGCAAATTCATGTTCACTATGGTAAACAAAAGGCATCAGACCAGAAGCAACCAAACGATTGAGTGTAACTTCAGGCAATTCTGAAAACGAATCATCACACTTTTCAACTAATTGCAAATGATAAGCTAATACTAATGGGTGTAATGGAGAAAGACGTTCATCATTTTCGTTACAGTGGACTCCCAAACGTAACAAACACTTCTCACCATCATTCAGCACCTTATCCAAACTAATGTTACTTAGTGCCATTTCAAATTCATTCAGTACAGCGGTAACTAAACAACAATATTCATCAGACCAAGAAACTAAACTGGGTAATGTCTTGCGCTGTTTATAGTAGATAAACAAGGCATTATACGCGTCATGCAGATCTATATTTACAGTGCGCAATTTATCCAGATCATAGATTTCACCAGAAGCAGAAACATAAAGTAGCTCTTTATCTATCATCTCTGCTTCTATTCCTAACAACTGTAAGCGAACACCAACTATCGTATGCTCAATACTATCAAAAATAACTCTCCGCTTAGCACGATTGTATTCAGCATTCCCTTCTTCTTTAAATAATTTAGCAAAGCGATTTTGATTAAAAAGTAATGGCAGTGTAATTTTTTCTTCTGCACCAGGGCCTTCAATATTAATGGCCAGACATTTTTCGCCTGAAACAAGTTTAAATTTAATTAACTCGCTTTGATTCGCCAGTGTATCAAAATCGATCAAAGCACATGTATGGATATCAACCTCGTCCTTATCAACTTCCAATTTATGAAAATTGTCACCATTTTGTGCAATGCGTAACTGATTTTCTTCTAGCTGAAGAGTAATTTGTTGCTTACCAGGTTCAATGCGATAGTAATTTTTGATTTCATCAAGATAAAAGCTATTTTTCGCAATGATTAATAGTCTAAATTTGTATTCTTCTGCTCGATTACCCCGATTTATCAACTCCAAACTAAGAAAGTTGGGCTGTCCATCAAAAGGAAGCTCAACTTTCATTCGGGAATACTTTCCCCCGGCACGATTGATTGACCAAATTTGCTGTTTTTGTTTTTTTAACGTGCGGTTATGCGTAATTTTTATTTGGCTATCTTGCAAGTCGTTACCTAAGAAAGAAAAATCCAATTCTACAACCTGCTGAGATAGCGGGGCTTGAATCAATAAACTGATATCTTTTTGCCCCGCTTTAGTCTCACTTTTTGCCCGCTGCCAAATAATAGTATCTGTAGGTGCAGTAACTGTTTCAAAACGTAATGTCTGCACTTGACAATCTATCTTAGCTTTTAAATAAATTGAAAAGTCAAGTGATTTCCAATCATTTTTTTCTTCGAAATGCTCCTGAATAAATTTTGTATCAAATTCGGTCAATACACTCTCAAGCTGATCACCGTAACGTTCAACACTATCCTTTATGGAACTATACAACTTACGATTATCATCAAGTCGGCTTCGGATTTGTCCCTGTATATTCTCCATATTCGTGATTATCGGATCATTAAAGAGCTCCAATTCTGAAAATTCTAAAAGGCCATTTTCTAACGAACGATAAAGTGGAGCAAAACCAAATACAGTCGCCCCTTCTTCAAGGATCATTGCTAATTGATCATCCAGTAAACAACGAGATAATTCATATCCTTTATCACCAGATTTAATTAAGGATTCTATATTTTCTCTAAATTTTTCCGGATGCCAAATAGCTTCAGGCGCAGCTAAATCCTTAGTGCTGTTTAGTAATGTATCCAACATACTATTGTGAATAATCAATAGTGCTGATTTCTCAAATGAATTATTTCGCCCCGATACTCTGTCACGCAGATGAGAGATATAGTTCTCAGTAAATGCTAAATCTCCCTCACCTTGTAAAACTGGAATTAGTTGAATGCCATCACGACAATATATACAAGGTACTAACTGTTTGGTTTGCTGATCATCTGAAGGTAATTCAAAAGTTTTTCCTTCAGATAAACTAACAAAAGCTTGATAAAGCTTTAACGCATTGTCTGCATCCGGTGACTTAAATTGATATTTCTCACCTGACTGAATAAAATCATTTACCCATTCAAGAAAAGATTGAACCAGAAAAGTTTCATACTGTCTTATGGACATAAACGGCGTCTCCACTATCACTCATGCGTTCCACATTTCCCATACGCTCATAAAAAGCGACTAAAGCTAAAGAAGATTGATTATCAAGGTAAAAACCACGTTGTTCAAAACAACGTAATAGCTCATGAAGACGCAACTTTTCATTTTTACCAATAGCGAGATTGGTCAGTAGCAAAAGTCTATCCTGACTAAGCACTAAAACTTTTCCAGCCCGTCCACGAGCTTGAATAAAACCAGAGCAAATTTCACTTTCTAATTCATTAACATATTTTCTATTAACACTTGATCGAGATGTATTTTTTCCACTGAATTGCTCAATAGCGACTGAAAAAAGTTGCTTAAAAGCAATTTCGTTATTCAAAGCAATCTCTTTTTCTGACAAATTTCTATCTTTAATAAACTCATCAAGATAAGCATTTAGACGAGACAAAATTGTATTTTGTTCTGGGTAAGCTAAAACATCCTGATAAACTTGCCATAGAGGGCGTTTTTTCCCTGCTTTTTCATCCCATTGTAAAACTTCGAGCGCGGAAAGAATGGGAAATAACTTTTCACGTTCACTTTCAAAAAGTTTATAACCAAAACGTTTTATTTTTTCCCTTTCTGAACTGGCCTTTTCTGTATCCAGAATGAAATACAAAGATTTGCTTCTAGGTTCACCATTGCGCCAATCCTCTAAATTTAATGCCAGTTGAGCGCAGTAAGTGAAAGCATACAACCGGAGCATATTGCCAAATTCTTGTAGTAAATATTGAGGATGCTCGACTAAAAATTCGAGATCTTGCTGAAAACATTGAACCAAATAAGGCAAATAGGGTTGCTCTTCAGCAAATGGACCTTTACCTAATACTCGAAGGTTCTTTTCCAACACAATAAGCATATGCTGTTCAAGGAAGTTAAGTCGATCACATAAAGGATGTTCGAGGCTAAAACTCCCCATCAGGTTGGCAAAAAGAGTTCCTAAACGCCAATTTGCTGCCCCCAAATCACTTTTACCTGAACCTGTACCACTAAATTGTGCATGAAATAACAAAAAAAGGGGAGATATCTTAAAAAGATCTTTATTAGCGAAGTACATACGATCCAATACGAACCAAAATGCAGGTTCATCAAGTTGCATGAGTAAATATTCTTCACAATCCTTTCTGAATTGTTCAAAACTATATTCTCTAACCTGCCGTTTAAGAACATAGCTAAGGACCAATCCAGTCACTTTATTCCAATCAAACGCATTATTTTTGTTACGGATAGGAAGATAACTATCTAGCTGATTGTTACCAACTACTAGTTTTTCTGCGATAGGATACATTAAGCCACCCCACTTATATCGCTAATGGTAATCATGTCATCATCTTCTTTGGCTATATATGTTCGGCTACCATCATAAAATTTAAGAGTTGAACTAGATTTCGCCTGTTCAGTGATTTGTTCCACTATTTCATCTAACAAAACTATGGCATTTTTATCATATTTATTAGGCCGGTACCCATTATTCAATTTATTCAGTAACTCAAATAAATTCAGATTAATGCTTATCGGCTTAAGTGAGTGATTATCAATTTTAAGGTAAGCATCAAAATGGGCAGGCTTTGTGACATTTTTCTTTAAGATAGAATCATAATCTCCTTTGAGATCCACAGGCGAAGTGACTTTTATTGAGCCAAATACTCCTAGAAACAATTCGTTTTTATTTGTAATGAGTTCTGGTGCTTTACGGTTAGCATAACGCTGTATAGACGTTATAAGTTCCAAAGAGTAGAAACGGCGTAACTCCATTTTTTGGGCATGACCACCAGTATAATTTGCATGTAAGTGCCAAATATCGGCATATTTTTCCAGTAATGTTTCCTGAAAGAACTGCTTAAATTTTTGGTGATACTTATTTCCAAAATCATCTGATTGCAGCAAACTGAATAAACGAATCAATGATGCTGCATCACCCGGCTTTGCCTGATTTCTATCAAAAAAGATATGTTGTTGAGCTAATACAGCTAAAAATTCATCTAATTCAGGATCAAGTAATCCCAATTCATAACGTAGGACAAACTGGTCTAACTCATACGTATGTAAGCTGGCAGGGTCAAAATCAGCTATTCTCTGCACTAGTTCATTTTCTTCACCAATAAAGAGATTATCAAATAAATAACCAGGCCCAAGCAGTAAATGGTAAAGTAAATCAAGCAATGCACGAGTTGTAACAAACTGATCTTTCATTAAGCGAGTCTTAAATAGCTGTGTAATAATGCCATCTTGCACGCTGGGAATGCTCAACAACTTAAAATTGGCAATAATCTGTGGCTCATGTCCCACTAACTCATCATTATTAGCTATGACATAAAATAGATTTTTTTCATCAGGTTCAGTTAATTTATTAATCAATTCTTTAGTAAAGTTAGAGTAATTCTTGTCTTCGCTAAACTGAAATTTAGGGTAATGTTCAAAGTCGAAAAAATGGCATCCTTCGATATAGCAAGAAGCTTGTGTGTTAGAACAGTCATTGAAAAAATAATCAATTGCAGCTCTAATGTTATGATGACGCTCTGAACCTTCCAACGAAAAATTAGCCATCATTCCTGTGTTAATACCCAGTATTAACGGACGGTTACCTTCTTTATGCACATCAAAAAGTTTATCAAGGGTCTCTATTGCCGATTGATGAGGGGCAAAGCTGTGAGTAGCATCAAGATGGAAATCACATTTATGTTTGTAGTGCTCATAACTACGGGTAAGAATTTCTGATTTACCATCACCACTACTACCACAAAGAAAAACAATTTCTCTATTGTTCAAAGAATCCAGACACTTTTTGAGATCTGATTCAATTTGCTGCTCAACAAAGAGTTGTTGTTTTAACTCATCAAACACATCTTTACGTCGGTCGGTAAGCGTTGTAACCGAAAACGATGATGACTTAGACAATACACCTAAAGCCTTTCTCAGCGTGAGTGAACTCATAGCTTAATGTTCTCTTATGTAATGTTTAGAACATTTTATACAATCCTCCTCACAAGCTCTACATGTAGAGATCAATTAAGCTGTTTATCTAAGACTAACACCTTCCCTCTGGATACCTAACTATCCAGATGTATACTCAGGTATGACTTAACCATCCCCATACATTAATTAGATATTTCCACTTGTCACTGATATAAGCTATTTTCAATTTAAAATTGTGGACACTGAAATTCAACATAAGAAACTAAAACTACATACCTTATTTCGTCCCATTATTTACCAAACAACACCATCCCACCGCCTTCTTAACCAACTCCCCCGTAGCATCAATATATCGTTCTTTATCACCACAACCACTAAGAATAAGCGGTATTTCCGTACATCCCATAATAAAATTTTCAATCCCAACATGTTTAAGCTGAGTAATAACAGTTTCCATTAACTGATAAGCCCTCTCTACATCACCACTTTTATAAGCTAATATACTTTCCATAACAATCCCCTGTTGAATATCATCAGGAACCACATAATTCACATTATCTTTCTTCAATCTCTCCTGATAAAGCCCTGTTTTTATCGTCCCTGTTGTAGCAAGAATTGCAACGTTATTAATTACTTCACTGACTATTTTATTACAAGTCACTTCCACAATATTTAGAAAAGGTATTTTAGTTGATGCTTTTAGTTCATCATACCAATAATGCGCGGTATTACATGGCATAATAATACATTCCGCTCCCGCTGCTTCTAATATTCGCAATACAGCCAGCATTTTATTTAATGGCGATTCGCCCTCGGAAAGTATATTTTCTGTCCTGTCAGGAATATCTGGAAATGAAACAGCAATCACCGGAATATGCTCCTGATCACACGTCGCTGGTGTATTTTTAATTATTTTTCCCATTGCATCTATTGTTGCTGCTGGTCCCATCCCACCCAATATTCCAATTATTTTTTTCATATGCCACCCCATAAAATAATGGTTATGATGGCACAGTGATTGCGATTCGTAATTGCAATATTTCTATGCGCCATGCTGTATTTGCATAAGCTTTTTTATGTAAACCAATCAATAATAAGGTAGGAGTTATGCTTAATAATATTGAGCTAAAATGGTTATATGATGCGGTAATGTTGGAGGAGTTACGAAGTTTTACACTTGCCGCAGAACGGAGAAATATATCCCAATCTTCTTTTAGCCGACGAATTCAGGCCCTTGAGAATGCCGTTGGTTTTGAAATATTTAATCGTGACTCTAATCCATTACAACTTTCGTTACAAGGTCGAGGTTTTATTGTCTATGCCAGAAATCTTTTAGGTGATATAGAGTATCAAATTGGAAAAATAAAAGGCGGTGAAATATCTAAACATCGTATTAATATTACTGCGGCTCACTCTCTTTCTATTTCACTTTTGCCTGAATTAATTTCTGGCTTTTCAGAGAAACCGGATAAAATTTTTAATATTGAATCAATCAATGTTGATGAGGCTGTCAAGAATCTCAAAAAAGGAAAAAGTGATTTTATTCTGTCTTTCTTTAATGAAGAACTGATGACCTCTCCTTTCCTTCATCATAATGTTCTGGATGCACAATTATATCTCGTCTCTGGCTGTAAGCCTGATGGAAAACCGTTATATCGTCTAGAAAATGAGCCATTGCCGTTGATGAAATACACTGACGAAAGCTATATGGGCCGCCAAGTAAATCAGTTACTGGAAAAAGATTTCAGGGATAGATTCAACTATTTTTGTCTTTCATCCATGAGTGAATTGCTGAAACGTATGGTTCTGAATGGTCACGGTGTCGGCTGGCTGCCGGATTATTCGATCCGTGAGGAACTCAGGGAAAAGAGACTGTGTTTGCTGGAGCCAAAACAATCTTCTATAAAAATGAGCGTATTCATTTATCGAACTCACTCTCGCCTTAACCCTTCTTCTGAGCGCTTTTGGCAATATATGAAAAAACGGTGGACAGTAATCTGATCACCAGCCTGACATCAAATTAACTTGCTGTAATCACTGAGCTGAATACAGCAAGTATACTCAAACCTCTTGTGCTATTTTACTTGACTGCTCTTTCTGCTCAGCACCACTCTGCTTTTCCTCCAATTTGGCAATCACGGCAGTGGAAATGCTGTTGCCGACTACATTCGTTGCGGTACGCCCCATATCGAGGAACTGATCAATGGCGAGGATAAGTAAAATTCCCGCTTCGGGAAGACTGAACATCGGCAATGTCGCTGCAACTACCACCACCGAAGCACGCGCAACACCAGCCATACCTTTGCTTGTGATCATCAGTGTCAACATAATCAGGATTTGCTCTGTAACACTCAGGTCAATGTTGTAAGCCTGTGCAATGAAAAGTATCGCAAAGGATTGGTACATCATTGATCCATCAAGGTTAAATGAGTAGCCCAAGGGTAAAACAAAGCTGGAGATTTTTTTCGGTACACCAAGGCGATCCGGTGCGTTCATGGTCTTTGGATAGGCTGACTCACTACTCGCGGTTGCAAAAGCTAATGCTACGGGTTCGCGGATTAATTTCATCAGTGAAAAAATCCGCTTACCGAGGAAAAAGAATCCGACGCCAGACAGGACAGCCCAAAGTAAAAATAGGCCGATATAGAAGAGTCCAATCAGTTTGCCATAGTCATAAAGCAGGCCCAGGCCTTGCACGGTAACGGCGGAGGCGATGGAGGCAAACACGGCAATCGGCGCAAATGACATCACATAGTCGGTGATACGGAACATAATGCGGGCCAAGTCTTCAATCAAGGTCACGAAGAGGCTTCTTTTTTTGCTGTTATGACAGATATAGGAAAGTGCTGCGCCGAAGAATATGGAAAAAATCAGGATCTGCAAAATTTCATTATTCGCCATTGCTGAGGCGAAACTACTTGGGAAGATATGGCTGATAAAACTTTTCAGTGAGAATCCGCTGGTGTTCAGGCCGGTATTTACCTCTTCCTGCGGGACAACAACATTAAGCCCGACACCAGGCTGGAACACATTAGCTATCAGCATTCCAATGCCAAGTGAGACTAAGCCCGCGATGATGAACCATACCATTGCTTTGATGGTAATTCGCCCGACAGAGGATGAACCACCGATTGATATCAGCCCGGAGACAATAGTAGCGAATACCAGTGGCGCGATGATCATTTTTATCAGACGCAGGAACACATCGGTAATGATGTTGATATAGGAAGCGACTTCTTTTGTCTGGCTGGCATCAAGATAATGATTCAACCCCCAACCGGTAATAATACCAAGCAGGATGGCGATGATGATTTGCTGCATGAGTCTTTGCCTGTTCATGGTGATCTCTTATTTTTCTGTTTCCTGATTTTTATTTGTTCAAATATTTACATTTTTCTAACCTTTGATGAAATGCAAATGAAAGATGCAATATGCAGAAAATGCATCATCACTTTGGGAACAATGCGTAATATTCAGAATGGAGCAATAGGTAATAGATATGGGGAAATAATAATAAATGTAAAGTGTTTTGCTAATTGAATAACTTTATGATTGAAATAAGTGATCGCCTAAGCGATCACTTATTTAATTTGATTAACCTTTAACATTGCTGACAATATCTCCATCTCCTCCATCTGCCCCATTACCTCCTCTCCCACCATTTCCGCCGTTAGCGCCATTGCCTCCCTTTCCTCCAGCTTGCCCCGGAAATACTCCATCTCCACCTTTACCTCCATTTTTACAATTGCTGTTAGGTATTCCATCTTTACCATCCTGGCCCGGCTTTCCATCTAATTTTTTACAATCAATCACTTTTTCATTCGATTTAGCATATATTGATACGTAAGGCATAGTTAATATAACAGCCGCTATGATAACTATTCTGAGTTTCATTTTTATCTCCTAAATGTAAGATTAACTTTCCAATTTAATTGATTTTACTAAATTGCATAGTTAAGGGATAATTAATTATTCGGATAAGAGTAAATTACCACCTTAAAACATTATTTTCCGTATTGTTTAAATATTATTTTAATAAAACATCACTAAAGAATTATTACTTGAATTTAAAAATTCAAAAACAATAAAAACAGTTTCTATTTTAGAACTATTTTTTGACCTTTTTACTTTTATGAATGCAATAATTATCTATATCCTTCGTCTTTTTGTACTTTGAGACAGACTGCCAGATAGTTTTTTCATTTTTTCTGTGGTAACTATCCGCTTTTACAGGCTTTTAAAACACCAATTCGCGTCGATTTTCGGGTTTGAATCAATATCCACCTCATCGTTAGGTTATCCATTTAATGTACTTTTTCCTACTGTTAGTATCCTCTTAAAACGAGATGAAGTTTTAATTTGTACAGTAGCAGGAACTTGTGTTGAATTACCACAGCTATAATCAGTTGTTGCACCATCAAAACGATAGCTTACATTTAGACGCTCCAATGCTTCGACGATAATAGCAGAAGAACCTCCTGGTGAGGTAGGTATAATTTTACCCGTGATGGAGTTTTTTAGCGCTTTAGTATAAACACCATAACCTACTTTAAGTAGCTGACCTTCTCTAACCAACTCACGCAGTGCCCTACCGACCTGATCATAACCAGCGATATCTTTAAAATCGTCACGGGTAAACACATAAATAAGATTTCATAATTGTGATACACCCATTTTTCTCATCCCCGGTTTTTGCTGTTGTAAGGAAGCGGTTTCCATGAAGATTTTGACATGGTTAAGCAACTGCCACATAAATTGGCAGCAGTGGT
>NZ_CAWQTY010000225.1:0-13737 GCF_963897815.1 Xenorhabdus sp. Sc-CR9 | reverse complement strand
GTTTGCCTCCGGAGTCAAGCGTTTATTTTCGCTCTTTTCCGACTTCCCGCCGCGGCCTGTCTCAGCGCAGCGTCGGTCAGTGGTGGCGCATTATAGGGGGTTTTCCGCCGCTGACAAGAGTTTTTTTTGTTTTTTTTCCTGTTCGCATCTTTTTTCAGCAAAACAGGTAATTATGTTAGTTTTTCAACCAAAAATTGGTGCTATAGGCAACAATGATTAAATTAATACACTAGGATAACGTATTATATATGTAGTTATTCTCTATTCACTAATCCATAATCAGAAACAAATGGGATATCTAATGGTTAAATCCGCGCGTAATATGTCTGGATTGCCTTGGATTGCAGCCATGGCTTTTTTTATGCAGTCTTTGGATGCCACGATTCTTAACACCGCCTTACCAGCAATTGCTAAGAGTCTTCATCACTCTCCACTAGCAATGCAGCCTGCTATTGTCAGTTATACCTTAACTGTAGCGATGTTAATTCCCGTCAGTGGTTGGTTAGCTGATAGGTTTGGTACTCGGCGGATATTCATTTATGCCGTCTCTCTCTTTTCTTTAGGCTCGTTAGCTTGTGCTCTTTCCCACAATCTGTCTTTCTTGGTCATATCCCGAGTGATTCAAGGAATAGGGGGAGCAATGATGATGCCTGTGGCTCGTCTGGCTTTATTAAGAACATATCCGCGTAGCGAATTGTTACCTATTTTGAATTTCGTCACTATGCCAGGGTTATTGGGTCCAATTTTAGGCCCAATGCTAGGCGGTTTACTGGTGACCTACGCAACATGGCACTGGATATTCATCATTAATATCCCCATCGGTTTATTGGGTATCATTTATGCCAGAAAGAACATGCCCAATTTAACAATGCCCAAATGCCCTTTCGATTTTCTGGGATTCGCGTTGTTCGGCATCGGGTTAGTAATGATTTCAGTTAGCTTTGACTTATTTGGTGAAAATTCTCTTTCTGGCTATATTCCCTTTTTGTTATTGGCTAGCGGTATCATTATTCTGTTAGGGTATGTTTTCCACGCGAAAAAACACAAAAACCCCCTCATTGACTTACAGTTATTCCAGACACATACATTTTCAATCGGTATCGCCAGCAATATTGCAACCCGTTTGAGTACCGGTTCTCTCTCATTTCTTATTCCGTTGATGCTACAAGTAGGGTTTGGATACTCAGCAGTGATAGCTGGAATAATGATGGCACCAAATGCGATCGGTTCTATTTTCGCCAAATCTTTTGTCACCAAGATACTGACCCTATTTGGCTATAGAAATACACTCCTCTGGGTCACCGTCATTATTGGTGTAATGATTTCTCAATTTTCTCTACAAACACCGGGACTCCCTGTCGCATTTTTAATAATTCCTCTATTTATATTGGGAATGGCGATGTCTACGCAGTTCACAGCGATGAATACGATTACGCTTGGTGATTTGAATAATAACAATGCAAGCGCTGGTAATAGTCTGCTAGCGGTGGTTCAGCAGTTATCGATAAGTTTTGGGGTAACCGTCAGTGCCGCTGTTCTGCGGTTTTATGAGTCAATGGGAAATGGCTCAACCGTGAGCCATTTCCACTATACCTTGATTACGATGGGAGTCATCACCTTGATTTCTTCAACTGTCTTTCTGTTACTTAATAAAGAAGACGGAAATAACTTAATTAAGAAATGAAACCATTAACGACTGGCTACTGAACTACGCTCGATCAGCGTTGGTGTTAAAACCAGTTCCCTGGGTTCACTTTCTGGATTTTCCATTCTGTAGAGCAGAATATCAATTGCCAGTTTACCCAGTTCATCTTTTGGTTGATGGATAGTCGTCAACGGAGGGGCCAAATAGGGGGCAATTGCTATGTCATCATAGCCAATGACAGAAATATCTTTAGGAACAGAAAGCCCTGACTGATATAGCGCCTGATAAACACCAATCGCCATGGCATCATTACTGGCAAAGACTGCTTCTGGGGGTTCCGGTAGCTGCAATAATTGTTTCATTGATAAAAAACCACCGGAAAACTCAAAATTACTGTAAATCTCATAACCTTCAGAGATTTCAAGTCCGGCATCTCTCATGGCTTTTCGATAACCAAACAAACGCTGTTGAGCAGGCATCTTATCCTGTGGACCTGCGATACAGGCTATTTTGCGAAATCCTCTGCTAATCAGATAACTTGTTGCCAGTTCTCCCCCCAGCAGTGAGTTATCTTTAATCACATCACTGGAAACATCAAAGGGAGACCAATCCATTGTCACAATTGGCACCAGAGGGTATCGCAGAAAAAAGTCCTTAGATATCAGTTGCTGTTCGGAGCACATAATCAATAGACCATCGACGCGCTTTTGCAACAGGGTTTCCATACCGCGGAGCATTCGGGTTAAATTACCTTCAGTATGAAGGATTAAACTATATCCTCGCTCATAGCAACTTTGCTCAACGCCTCTGACAACCTCACCATAAAACGAGTTATCACTGCTGGTAACCAGCATACCGATAGTTTTGGTTTGTTTGATTTTCAAACTTCGAGCTAACGCAGAAGGCGTATAATTCAGCTCTTCAATAGCTGCATTTACCCTCTTTTTGATCTTCTCACTGACATAACGATTATTATTAATCACGTGAGAAACAGTTGATGTCGATACACCCGCCAGACGGGCAACGTCCTTCATGGTAGCCACAGTGAGTCCTGTTCAGATAGAAATGTATCAATTTCGTGTCGCCACGGTACCGCAGGCTGTGCTCCCTGACGTGTCACAGCAATTGCAGCCGCAGCATGAGCGAAGCGGATCGCCGACAACATCTTTTTTCCTTCCAGCAATCCCGTTACCAAGGCGCCATTGAATGTATCTCCTGCCGCAATCGTATCGATCACTTTTACTTTAAATCCAGGAACAATTTTGCCTTCTTTACCTTTCTCACTTAACCATACGCCGCGGCTTCCCAAAGTAATAATGACAGTTTCAATACCTTGATTATGTAAGGCCAGAGCCGCTTCCTTCGCTCCCGCATCATCTTTTACGGTAATGCCTGTCAGGTATTCTGCTTCGGTTTCATTCGGTGTAATGATATCCACCAGAGAAAGTAACTGAGCTGATATTTTTTGGGCTGGCGCAGGGTTCAAAATAACTTTGGTATGATGTTTCTTAGCCGTTTCAGCAGCAAGTTGTACCGTTTCCAACGGTGTTTCTAACTGTAATAATAGCGCATCTGCATCTTTGACTACGTGCTCATAACGGTGGAAATAATCTGGCGTCAGAGCACCATTTGCCCCGGCGTTAATACCAATGACATTCTCCCCTTGCTGGTTGACAAAAATCAGGGCCACTCCCGTAGTTTCCTCTTCAATACACTCAATGGATGAAGTATTGATATTGTCTTTCGCTAACTGTTGACATACTTGTTCGCCGATACCATCCTGACCAACACAGGCAATAAATGTAATGTCAGCACCGCAACGACCAGCAGCCACAGCCTGATTAGCGCCCTTTCCTCCAAATGCAACCTGATAATGCCTGCCGTTTACGGTTTCTCCCGGTTTAGGAAAAGATTCAAGGTTCAAAATGTGATCCACATTAATACTACCCATCACCACAAGTTTTGCCATGCTCATTGCATTTATTCCTGTATAAAAAATGCAGACATAAAAACTAATCGCTGCATGAATAATGTTGATTATTTTTTAACAATTAATTCCAGTTCAACCGGAATGATGGCGTCAACTTTTTCACCTTTTAACACTTTGTCCGCAGTCTGAACGCCGATGGTTGGCTGGCCAACATATTGAATTTGTGCTTTTGGGCCGCCTGACCAAAACCTTCACCGCGTTCACGCGCACCTAAAACGCCTGGAATACCTTCCAATTGAATGACTTTGACACCATTACCTAATTTTTCAGCGATAAAATCAGCGGCCATTTTGGCACCTAAACGGCTGTCGGAAGCAATATAGCTGATAACGTTGCCCTTACTCGCTGAATGGTCAAGAGCAATAACAGGAATATTTGCCTTATTTGCCATGATTATTGCATTACCAACAGCTTCTGAATCGGTTGGGTTAATTAACATCAATTTTATGCCACGAACCATCAAATCCTGTGTGTTACCAATATCGGTATAAACACGGGTGATACCGCGCAATAACAACATCATGACCAATGTTGCAATAAATGTTGCAATAAATGCCTGAACTTTGCCTTTCGCAACAATAGCGCCCCAGTACACGCACCAATACCCGTCCCCAATGCTAGTGCATAGGCAACACCATTGATGCAGCTATTGCTCCTGTCAGTGCCAACAGAGAACCAACAGATAAATCAATTCCAGAAGTCAAGATCACCAGCGTCATTCCCACCGCCATGATGGCATTAACAGATGTTTGCTGAAGGATATTAAAGAGGTTATTCAATGTGAAAAAGTTGGGGCTAAGGATAGAAACAACCGCAATCAAGGCTAATAACGCAATAAGTGATTTTTGTTCCATCAGCCATGTTTCGGTAAACCAACGTTTGGAAGTTAGTGCTGTTATCGATCCTCTAGCCCGCGCCCCACCATCATTTCGATCAATCGCTCTTCGTTCAGAGCATTCATGGGGTAGGGAGTGCATTCCCCCGTACGAATAACGGCTTTACTCTTCTCTGTAATGACGGCTTACTTGTTATTCCCGAACAACAACACCAAACACAGACAGTAGATCAAGGGTTCCCTGGGTTAGCGCTAAATCAATTCGTTGGGTAGACCATGGGATAGGTAATCCCGTATCACTAAGTATAATTTGATCCGTATGCCCCAAACGAGAAATAACGGCTGAAATATCAGAATGTAATAAAACGCCTTTTTCATTTTTTTATTAACTCCTTAGCGAAACGTTTCGCTAAGGAGTTATCATATAAAGCTCAATATCAAAGACAACTTGATTAATATGAAAGTGTGATCGTCATAGTCAGATAAAAATATTAATTTATTAAATAAGTTAAGCTGAAGCGATTTTTTGAATGTTCCGAAGAAGTTCAAGAATACACCATCAAAATCTTTGCATAGATTGCATTTTATCTATAAATAAAGGGAGGTAATTAAGCAAACCAAGGTGTAAATACTATGCAATTGGTTGAGAAGATATCCCAGTTAAGTCAGTATCTAGAAAGTGGGTTATATGAAAGGCGTCAAGCTATTCGTCTTTGCCTGCTAGCGGCCTTATGCGGAGAAAGTGTTTTTCTCCTTGGACCACCGGGAATAGCCAAAAGCCTTATCGCCCGTCGACTCAAGTTCGCGTTTCAAAATGCACATGCTTTTGAATATCTGATGACCCGTTTTTCCACCCCCGAAGAGATCTTTGGCCCCCTTTCTATTCAAGCACTTAAAGATGAAGGACGCTATCAGCGCCTGACTGAAGGTTATTTACCCGAAGCCAAAATTGTTTTTCTGGATGAGATCTGGAAAGCAGGCCCTGCAATCCTGAATACGCTACTCACTGCTATCAATGAAAAAAAATTCAGAAATGGCAATCAAGAAGAACAGCTGCCAATGCGGTTACTGGTTACTGCATCCAATGAATTCCCTGAAGCTGATAGTGGTCTGGAAGCACTCTATGATCGTATGTTGATCCGGCTTTGTCTGGACAAGATTCAGGAAAAGAGAAATTTCCGGGCATTACTGACTGATCGGAATAATGAAAATGACAATCCCGTACCTGCTCACATCCAGATCACTGATGACGAGTTCCATCAATGGCAAGACAAGATCAACCATGTATCCCTACCAGATCATATCTTCGAGCTGGTTTATCAACTGCGCCAGCAAGTAAATGCTACTGGAAATATGGCCGGCGTTTCAGATCGACGCTGGAAAAAATCCATCCGCTTATTGCAGGCCAGCGCCCTTTTCAACGGACGAAACGAGATATCACCGCTAGATATAGTGTTATTAAAAGATTGCTTGTGGCACGACTTGAACACCTTAAAACTTCTTCCTCAATTCCTGCACACTTTATTGACAGAACAAGCCTATCAACAACATACCCTAATGCAGAAAATGGAGAAATTATACCAACACTGGGTTCAATCCAACCAAGACGAAAATGATCACTCCCCCTTGCAGCTAGCCTCCCAAAAATCCCTCTTTGGCCGTAAGATCCTTTATTCACTGCCCGAAGAGATCACAGATAAAAAACTGACACTATTTTTGCATCCTTCATTATATCTGCATAATATCGAAATAAATTTCATCGAAATAGATAAAAAATCATTGGAAAATACATTAAAAAATAACACAGGGAAACTACTCGCCTGCTTAAATGGAGTTGGTTTCCCTCAAGCCATCACGACAGAAATCAACGAAAAACATCAGCTTGAAGTACTGGATACCAGCCGTAATAGCGCCGTTCTTTACCAAACAAAGAAAAAATGGGTAACTCCAGAAAAAGCCAATACAAAGTGGAATGAAAAACTGATATCCATCCGTGATGAAATTCAACATCAACACCAATTATTTAATCAGCATCAATCTTGTTTATTTATCGAAGAACATTGGATTGCAATTATTGAGCAAAGCTTTCTTCAATTGACTGAAAAACAGAAACAATTGAGATCAAAAATGAGGGAGTGACTAATTCAGGGTATCAAATATCATTTCCCTTGGGATAGAGCTAAGCATCACGCAGTAAGAGAGTTCAGCCACAGATTCCCCCACCAAGTATTGCCATGACTCATGATATTTGCCAAAGAAGATAAAAGAGATTACCTGAAATTTACGGATATTTTTCACAAAGAACATGGCTATTTCTGTAATGTTGGTGCATGCTCCACAATGGAAAACTCACCCGATATCCGGGGGTAACAACATGTTAACTCTGTCCACACTCGATCTCTTACTTGCCATCAATGAAGGCAAACTGATCGAAGAGATCATTTTAACACTACTGAGTACTCCTCAATTAATTATTTTCTTTGAAAAGTTCCCGAGATTAAAACACGCATTGCTGAAAGATCTCCCCGAATGGCGGAAAAGATTGCAGCAAAGAATAAAAGAGACAATTATCCCTGCATCACTGAATGAAGAGTTTCAGCTATATCAACAAGTACAAACCCTTGACACAATAAATTTCTATCAAAAATTACCTAATATCATCGAGAAATTTCAGCAACTCGAATCCCCTTTTGCTAGTGAAGCCGATATACTCTCCAAAACACTTTCTGAACACACCGCGTCAGGACAAATATTATTTATTCAACGCTGGCACCTCAGTCTGATCCTGCAAGCAACAACATTTAACAACGCACTCTTAGAACAAGAAAGAGAACAATTACTGGCAGAGATCCAGAAACAATTGAACCTCAGTGGCAATCTTGATCCTATATTTGATCTCAATGATCACTCCTCCGGTCGATTATGGGATATGAGTAAAGGCCAACTCCATCTAACTTCGCACAATACACAACTATTTACTCTCTACGCTGACTTTCTCAGAAATCAACCTGAACTGGAAAAACTGGCGCAATTACTTGGACGCAGTCAGACAGCAAAATCAATTCCAGAAGAAAGTCCAATTCTGGAACCCGTTACCCGATTCGAACGAGTGCCTGATACCACGCCAGAACTGATCAATGGAATCAGACAAAGTGATGACATCTTAAGGTTATTGCCCACAGAGATGGCCATGCTTGATGTTGAAGAATTGGAATATGAGTTTTATCGGCGGCTGGTGGAAAAAAAATTGCTTTCTTATCGTCTGCAAGGGGATGACTGGCAGCCAAAAACAACCCTAAAACCCATTACACATCACCATAATGAAAAACAACCACGGGGGCCTTTTATTGTTTGTGTCGATACATCTGGCTCAATGGGAGGATTTAATGAACAGTGCTCAAAAGCATTTTGTTTGGCACTGATGCGTATCGCGCTGGCGGATAATCGCCATTGCCACATTATGTTGTTCTCGACAGAATTGATTCATTATGACTTGACGTCACCGGATGGATTAACTCAATCCATTCATTTTTTGGGACAAACGTTCAAAGGAGGAACTGATCTGGCATCTTGTTTAAATGCAGCAGTTGAAAAAATGAAAGAAAATATATGGAAAGATGCTGATGCGGTTGTTATTTCAGACTTCATTGCCCAACGATTGCCAGACACTCTAATCCATCAGATAAAAAATCTGCAACAGCATCAACAGCACCGCTTCCATGCGGTCTCCCTTTCCCATTATGGAAAACCCGGTATCATGCGGATATTCGATCATATCTGGCGTTTTGATACCGGACTTACAAGCCGCTTACAAAGAAGGTGGCGAAATTAAGCCTTACAGCACACCTTCAACTGATTCAATAATTTCTGGTGACCAAACACCACACTGAACCTGACCAATGTGTGACATTTGCAACATCAGCATTACCAGACGAGACTGCCCGATACCACCGCCGATAGACTGTGGCATATCACCTTTGATTAATGCCTGATGCCAATCATATTGCAGACGATCTTCATCATCAGTCATCTTAAGCTGACGTTGCAGAGCTTCTGCATCAACCCGGATACCCATTGAAGAAATTTCAAAAGCATCCTGCAAAACTGGGTTCCAGACAATAATGTCACCGTTCAAGCCAAAGAAACCATCACTGTTTGGTGAAGTCCAATCGTCATAATCCGGTGCACGAACATCATGTGCCTGATCGTCAGACAATTTACCGCCAATACCCATCAGGAAAATCGCACCGAATTCTTTGGCTGCCTCACGTTCACGACCTTTAGCATCCAGATCCGGGTAACGTTTCAGAAGCTCTTCGCTGTGGATAAAGTGAATTTGATCTGGCAGGAACGGTGCCAGACCAAATTCCTTACTTACCGCTTGTTGCGTTTCTTTTATTGCTTCGTAGATTTTACCTACTGTCTGTTTTAAATAATCGAGTGAACGTTGACCTTCACCCATCGTTTTCTCCCAATCCCACTGATCAACAAAAACAGAGTGGATAGGAGTCAAGCGATCTTCGTCAGGACGCAAAGCCTTCATATGGGTATACAACCCTTGTTCAGCTTGAAAACCAAAGCGACCTAAAGTTTTGCGCTTCCATTTCGCCAGAGAATGAACCACTTCAAACGTTGCATCCGGCAATGTTTTCACTTTTACCTGTACTGCTTTTTCATGACCAGACAGGTTGTCCTGAGTACCATCACCAAGACGGCTCAAGATTGGCCCTTGAACTTCAATTAAACTAAGTTGTTTTTCTAGCAGACGGGAAAAGTATGATTTCACAAAACTAATTTGCTGCTGTTTTTCAATGAAGGATGTTTTCATGATGTTGTTCTCAAAAATTTTTAGTGACCCTGTGTCCTGTTGATATAGATTAAGCAACAAAATGAGGTACAAATTCAATATCTGATAATAAAAATATTGTATAAGATTAATAAACGATAATTTTTACATCAAAAAAATGAATATCATTCAAAAACAGGGTTTAAAAATGGCAGAAATTTATCAGATCGATAATTTAGACCGTGACATACTTCACGCTTTAATGGAGAACGCACGTATACCTTACGCGGAATTAGCCAAAAAATTCTCCGTCAGTCCGGGAACAATTCATGTTCGCGTAGAAAAAATGAAACAGTCAGGGATCATCACCGGAACCCGGGTTGATATCAGTGCCAAGCAACTGGGATTCGACGTATGTTGCTTTATCGGCATTATATTAAAAAGCGCCAAAGACTACCCGGCAGCATTGAAGAAGCTCGATATGCTTGATGAAGTTGTTGAAGTTTATTACACCACTGGGCATTACAGTATTTTCATTAAGGTCATGTGCCGATCCATCGAAGCGCTTCAGGATGTACTTATCAACAAGATCCAGACAATTGATGAAATCCAATCAACAGAAACATTGATCTCCTTGCAAAACCCGATAACAAGGACAATCAAACCCTAAAAGAAAAAATAGCTTAACCATATTATCCACAGGTAGATCCCAATAGATTCACAGCGTACAATAGTTGCTCTTTAATTTAGCAAGGATCACGATGAGTACGATAACCTTAATTAGCGGCAGCACAATGGGTAGCGCCGAATACGTCGCTGAACATATAGCCGAAATCTTAGAAAATGACGGGTTTTCAACAGTGATACTTCATGGTCCCTCATTGGAAGATCTTCCTCTTGAAGGACTGTGGCTTGTTGTAACATCAACGCATGGAGCAGGGGACTTACCTGCAAATCTCCAATCCCTGGCAGATACGATCACACAACAGCAACCAGATCTAAGCAATGTGACATTTGGGGCAGTCGGGATTGGCAGTTCTGAATATGACATATTTTGTGGTGCAATAAGATCACTTGAACGCTTATTGGAAGATCTCGGGGCAAAACGGATCGGGGATCGACTGGAAATAGACATTCTAAAACACGAAATACCCGAAGATCCAGCTGAAGAGTGGGTCAAAAAATGGGCAAAGTTACTCTAATCTGATTAAAAATATAACGATTAACTGTGGATAACTAGTCTAAAAAGCAGGGGTTAACCCGTAGTTATCCATTTAATAACCGAATCACAATCAGCCGCCTGTGAATAACTCCGCTTTTAGATCCCAGCTTATACTGGCTTGGATCACGGATCATTCACAGCAAATGATCCTTTACAGTCTCATGATCTTTATATGGAAAATCCACTTATCCACAGAAGATCGTGATCCTAATAAAAGATCCAATAAAGAGATCTTTAAATAAAAAGATCTTCTTTTAATTAACGATGATCTCTTCCTGCTTGGTCTTAAGCCCAAACTTGAGTAGAATCCTCTCCCCAATGCATACGAAGCATTTTCACAATTGAAGGTTCGCACATGTTTTATCCAGAGCATTTTGACGTTATCATTATCGGCGGAGGTCATGCCGGCACTGAAGCTGCTATGGCCGCAGCACGTATGGGGCGTCAAACCTTATTACTGACTCACAATATTGATACTTTGGGCCAGATGTCATGTAATCCAGCCATTGGTGGGATCGGTAAAGGGCATCTGGTAAAAGAGATCGATGCACTTGGTGGCCTGATGGCGAAAGCCACTGATCAGGCGGGTATTCAGTTCAGAACACTCAATGCCAGCAAAGGTCCAGCAGTTAGGGCCACACGCGCACAAGCAGATCGGGTGCTTTACCGACAAGCTGTAAGAACGGCACTGGAAAATCAACCTAACTTAATGATCTTCCAGCAATCGGTAGAAGATCTCATCGTTGAGAACAATACCGTCACAGGTGTTGTTACTCGTATGGGATTGAAATTTAAGGCTACGTCTGTGGTTCTGACCGTCGGGACTTTCCTTGACGGAAAAATTCATATTGGATTGGAAAACTACAGTGGTGGGCGTGCCGGAGATCCTCCTGCGATCGCATTGTCTCACCGCTTACGCGAATTGCCTTTACGTGTCGCTCGCTTAAAAACAGGTACACCTCCTCGTATTGATGCGCGAACTATTGATTTTAGCCAGCTTGAACAACAACTGGGTGATAAACCGACCCCGGTATTTTCATTCATGGGGAATGCGGCTCAACACCCGCAACAAATTCCATGTTATATCACTCATACTAATGAAAAAACCCATGAAGTGATCCGCAATAATTTGGATCGCAGTCCAATGTATGCGGGGATCATTGAAGGGATCGGCCCTCGTTACTGCCCTTCCATTGAAGATAAAGTGATGCGTTTTGCAGATCGCAACGCCCATCAGATCTTCTTGGAGCCAGAAGGACTCACGAGTAACGAAATCTATCCAAATGGGATTTCAACCAGTCTGCCATTTGATGTACAAATGCAAATTGTTCACTCGATGAAAGGCATGGAGAATGCCCGCATAATTCGCCCTGGCTATGCGATCGAGTATGACTTCTTTGATCCACGTGATTTAAAACAAACTCTGGAAAGCAAATTTATCCATGGACTGTTTTTTGCGGGTCAGATCAATGGCACTACCGGATATGAAGAAGCTGCCGCACAGGGGTTATTGGCAGGTCTTAACGCCGCCCGCTATGCTGCTGGTGAAGAAGGTTGGTTCCCACGCCGTGATCAGGCTTATATCGGTGTTCTTGTCGATGATCTATGTACATTGGGAACTAAAGAACCTTACCGTATGTTTACCTCCCGCGCTGAGTATCGCTTGATGTTGCGTGAAGATAATGCGGATCTACGCTTGACTGAACAAGGTCGTAAGCTAGGCTTAATTGATGATCTCCGTTGGGAACATTATTGCCTCAAAGTTGAAATGATAGAACAAGAACGTCAACGTCTGCGTAATATCTGGGTACATCCCCATTCTGACAACCTAGGGGATATCAACCAGCTGTTGAGAACACCATTGTCAAAAGAAGCCAATGGTGAAGATTTGCTACGTCGTCCTGAAATGAATTATGAACTGCTGACATCACTGTCACGTTTTGCACCTAGCTTGACAGAGTCTCAGGCAGCAGATCAGGTTGAAATTCAAGTGAAGTACGAAGGTTACATTGCCCGTCAGCAAGAAGAGATCGAAAAGCAATTACGCAATGAAAATACTGCACTGCCAGTTGATCTGGATTATCAACAAGTCAGTGGGCTTTCCAATGAAGTTATTGCAAAACTGAATGACCATAAACCAAGTTCAATTGGTCAGGCTTCACGCATTTCAGGTATCACTCCAGCAGCGATTTCTATTTTGCTGGTCTGGTTGAAAAAACAGGGTTTATTGCGTCGTAGCGCTTAAGGGGACAGATTTTGCTTAACAAATTAGAATTATTGCTGGCGAAGACGGATATTGAATTATCGCAGGAACAGAAACAGCTGCTTGTCGCCTATGTTGATATGCTCAACAAATGGAATAAGGCTTATAACCTGACATCTGTCCGAAACCCGGAACAGATGTTAGTCCGCCATATCATGGACAGCATTACCGTTAATCCATATCTTCATGGAACGCAATTTATTGATGTAGGGACTGGGCCTGGTTTACCGGGGATCCCACTGGCGATTGTGCGCCCAGACTCCCATTTCACCTTATTGGATAGTCTGGGAAAACGAGTTCGTTTTTTACGTCAGGTTCAGCATGAACTCGGTTTGACCAATATCAGTCCTGTGCAAAGCCGTGTTGAGGAATTTATCCCTGAATCGCCTTTTGATGGGGTGATTAGTCGTGCATTTGCGTCTTTGCAAGACATGCTCTTATGGTGCGGCCACCTTCCTAAACTACTTGAAGGGCGTTTTTATGCTTTAAAAGGTGTAATACCGGAAGATGAATTAATAAAATTGCCAGCAGGGTTCATACTTGATAGCGTCATCTCTCTCCAAGTTACAGAATTAGATGAGCAACGTCATTTAGTTATCCTTAAGTCAAACTGACTTTGTTGTTTATCAATAAAATTATAAATAATTAGTGACGCCAACCACATTTATAATGTTACGGACGTTACTAATTATTTCCCTCTATAGTTTCAACTTTATTTACTAATAGCTCACAGAAAAACAACGTTATTTTTATAATGGTATAATTTTTCTTTCTGATGACTATGACCAATTTCCTTTATAAATAAATTTTAGAGAAAGTGAGCAAAATTAAAATTTAACTTTTTTTAGCGATATATCAGATAAAACTTTATAGGTATAAAATCTTTCTCTTATAAAAATCTGACGATACCGACTAAAAGAGAATGTATAGATCTGTGCATGCCTTTTAAATTAAAAAACAACAGAGTGGTGATATTGAGAGATTATTAAGGTGTTT
>NZ_CAWQTY010000224.1:0-13855 GCF_963897815.1 Xenorhabdus sp. Sc-CR9 | reverse complement strand
CGGTCCTCGCCAACGACATTTTTTTAAAGCCTGCTCAAGCAAACTGGGGTCTGTTTCTGACGGTTTTTCTTTCCAGAGTTTGAAGTAGTAATAAACCGTGCTTTTTGGGGGAAAATCGCTGGGCAGCATATCCCACTGACAACCGCTCTTGAGCAAATATAGCAAGGCACAAAATACCTCGTAGACATCGACTTTTCTGGGGCGTGTGCGTTTCCTATTGCTGAGCAACAGGGGTTCAATTTCCATGAACACTTCTCGACTAATGTCACTGGTATAAACTTTTCTCATCCCGCCAGTTTACATGAAAAACTATTCAGGTTTAAAAATATTCTGAATAGGTTCTAACAGCCGAAAAATTAGCGGTGGTATGTGATGGCCAACAATGTAGCATTTCACCGTTTCTCATCAGTCCATCAATCGTGAAAAACTCCCCTTCAATCCATTCCTCAACAAGATAACCTGATTTTAATAACTCAAAATTAATATCCTGCAATTGTGCGAGATGGTGAATAATCTGCACACCGACTGATCCCCCTCCATCAACCGGCTTAATGACGATAGGAAAACCACACTTATCAGCAAATTTCTCTACTGATTGCCTGTCAGTGACTTGCAGCATTTTAGCAATGGGGATCCCATTCTTTTTCAAGAGAGATTTCATTATCCACTTGTTACGATAAGCCAATGCTGATATTTCGTTCTGACCTATTAGCCCCATTTTTTCACGTACTTTCGCTGCCCGTAAAACATCAATCTCTGTTGCCGAAACAATACGATCAATTTGCTTTTCTTCGACTAATTTAAGAATTAATTCATTAACAGAAGGTGAATCATAATCATCAACAGGATAAACTTCCTTAATATAAGAATGTGTTTTATTAGAAAATTGTGTCGATGGGCATAACAAGGCTTTTGGTGTTACCAGAAAAACGTCAATTTTTTCTGGTAACTCAGCTTCAGAAAACCATAATGCAATCTTTTCTATAATAGGGCGACGATTAAGAACCAGTACTCTCATTATATTTCCCTGCCGTAATTTGATGACATGAAAAATGTTATCCCTATGACTGTTTAGGTAAACAAGCCAGACGGATACGGAGAAAAGCAATATCAAAACCAGATACAGCGATAATTCGAATACTATGTAAATCACATCCCTGATGTTCATCTAATTTAAATTCAAACTTTACGACATGATTGTGTTTCAATTCTTCTGTTTTTATTTCAGAGGCAAAACACTGCCCCGTGGATTTATCATATCCACGCAGTTCCAAATGCACTCGCCGAGAAATGAGGTAAACAGAGTGGGGAATATGCAGTCGTATTTTTGCTGTGACTCTTTCCCCTTGCCGGGCAATCCATGTTTCTGTCAAATCTTCCAAGCGAATACCGCCACAACGATAAGCTGCAAGCGGGCCACAGACCCGACACATATAAGTTTCGCTACATCCTGTTATTCCCCCTGCATGACCAAATGAAGAGACTTCCATTAATGTTCCACATCGCTGGCAAGGTTCAACGGTTTTTAACGTATTCATCAATTGATCGTAATGCAGCAAATCAAAGGCATCAAAATTTTCTCGTCCTTCATGTAACAGAGACACCAAGATTTTTTCCCATTGGGCAATCAATAGTTGGATAAGTGCGTTATTTCGCAAGAGTGCTTGCTTATCTTCAGGAAGATAAGAAACCTCATGTTTTTTCAGAGAAAAAAGAGCCAATCGCTCAATATTTATCAGTTTATCACGCAAGCTGGATAATTTATCCGCTACCGTTTCACCTAACCACGCATCAATTGAACGGAGTAACCGATAACCATGAATGCCTTCTTCCAATACTGTTTTAATCCCTACCATAATCTGCCGGATTGATTCTGATTCAACATTATCATGCCGGCTTTCTGCCAGAGACGGAGTGTCATCTTGCAATGGTAATTGCAATGTTGGATCACCAATTAATGCAAATGTAAAAGGTTGCCCAAGCTCAGTACAAGCATCATTCAATGCTGCCACAATTTGCCCAAGCGGCACTTTTTCTTTCGCCATGTTTCTGAGTAATGTCAGAAGGTAATCTGGGGCAATCAATGGCCGAATCGGTGCTAAAACAGCGGCTGGCCACCCTTCTGTCAACGCCAAGATCATTGATACTGGAGAAGGATAAAGTTCTTCAGCCATATTAAAACCATTGCAGCATATATAATTAATGGCATAGGCACGAATATCTATTCCATAAAATACCTGTGTCTGTCCATGTGCTCGTTTACATTGCCGATCTGGGCGAGAACACCCACATTCAGGCGTCAGAGGAAATTCTGTTTCTTCAAGCAACCCACAAACCGTTAATGAAGGCAGTTTCGCATGGCTTCCTTCACCATGACTTCTGATCGTTTTCAATATAGCGGGTTGTGCAAGTAATTCTGCTAATTTTTCTGGCTGACTTTCATCACTTGTGTATTTATGTTTCGGTGCGTCAATAAGAAATTCTTGCTGTTCTAAAAGAGCAGGTTTTAATAATGATTTAACAATTAAATAACTAAGACAAGGAAGAGTCCTGCCACACAAAAAACCAATATTTTTACCAAAATAAGAAGCTATTTCCAGCATATTAGCAACAAAACCCACTTTCAGATTATGTGCCATGGTTATGAGCAAAATATTTTTTTCTCTGACTTCGGGTAATAGCGAAGTGACATTATCAATGTCATTGACTGAAATAATGTTATATCCCATCGTCCTGGCATATAACAAAGCCATCAAATACGTATTATCCCCTATATTTAATATAGCAACGTCCTTGTTATCACTGGTGCGTAATTCTTGCACATACATTTCTTCTATAACTTGATGCCAGTGATTTTCCTGAGCGATATTTTCTGGCCGAATAATAGGTATCCCTGAACCAGAAGTAACCACATCATTATATTCAGAAAGTGTATTCAACCAATTTATCATGTGACTATTCCTGGTTGATTAACAGCATTAATAACCAACAGTTAAATGTTCATTCATTTTTGGATAACACTTTTTATGTTGACCAAAGAGATCATTTCACTGTCATTTCTCTATTATTAATCTCATACAGAAAGATATTGCACTGTAAAAAAAATCAGGTTGCAGGTGTATCCCAAAACCATACTTGCAAAACTTTTCTTACTGCCTGCATGTCCTTAGGAATGGGGGTAACCGCATGCCAGGCTGAATCTGTTCTGCGAATAAGTGCTGATGTATTTTTTCTCGGTGCAATTTCCACCACAACATCCTTCGGATCAGCAGAACGCAACAATTGCAAGCATCCCCCCATTTCAGGTACCCAATTATCCGTTAGATACATCAAGTGAGTTACCATCTTGTGCGGCTTATCGATATGAGGTTGGAAGAATGAACCAGGGCCGAATTCCCAAAAATGGGCCTGGAATTGCAGTTTTCTAACATTATATTCGCTTATTTCACTGATACACTCGATATAATCATC
Source organism: Xenorhabdus sp. Sc-CR9 (assembly GCF_963897815.1). Classification (NCBI taxonomy): domain Bacteria; kingdom Pseudomonadati; phylum Pseudomonadota; class Gammaproteobacteria; order Enterobacterales; family Morganellaceae; genus Xenorhabdus; species Xenorhabdus sp. Sc-CR9. The sequence continues at coordinate 10,384 of NZ_CAWQTY010000224.1, read as the reverse complement.
TGATAAAAGATCGCTTGCAACTGACAGCCAAATATCAGCTAGCTCATCTGGCATGTAAGGCTCTTTTACTCCCAATTCCAGAAGGGGGCGGGTTTTAACATTATGCTGATACCATTCCTGTGTCCCTTTCTTTCCAAGCGCTTCAGCAAGTTTACGCTGCGAATGATAAGTCCAGTGACTGACTGGAAAATCATCATCAGAAATCATTTGCTTAAACGTATTATCGCAAGTTGCCCACGGTGAAGGGTCACAATTAAGTTTCATACTTTTTAATGCGTCTAAATTCAGAATATTAGCCATTTAATATACCTTAAATATAATGATGGATTAATTTTTGGTACATATTCAATCCAGAGCTAAACGTCGCCCAAGAATATAATCAATCGTTTTTTTCTGGAGTAATGGTGAATTAAGATTAGCCAAGGAAAGTAATTGGTCAGCATGACTCATGCCAACCAGAACAGAAATAATATCCTTATTTGCCAATATGACTTCCAACGCTAATACAGATGGGGAACGATTTAATTGTTGTGCAGCATATATCAATCGTTCAATGACTTCTTTTGTGCGCACATTACGATAACCAAGCCCCTTATGACCTGACAAAGGATGTGTTCGAGGAACATCCAACACAGAACGGTAACGTCCACCCAGTAACCCACGAGCCAGAGGAAGTGCTGCCAGCAAACCAAGCCGGAATGTGTTGAGAGGGGGCCGTATCGCTTCGTAACTCTGGTAGTTCAATATATTGACGGGATTTTGCACACTGGAAGGTAATATTCCTCCCATTGCTTGAGCGGTATCGCAATAGTGTTCTATTTCTGAAGGCTTAACATTACAAATGCCGTAGCATCGGATTTTCCCTTCTTTTACCCATAATTGCAGAGTAGAGATAGTTTCTTCGACAGGTATTGATGGGTCAGGTGCATGTAACTGATATAAATCGATATAATCCGTTTTTAAGCGTTTAAGACTATGATGTAAACATTGAGTCATCGCTGCCCGGCTCGCGCCTTTTGCCGCTTCATCATGACCAAATTTTGTCGCAATAACAACATTATGCCGACGCCCATATACCGCATCGCCTAACGCACTTTCACTTTCACCTTTGCCATAAATATCCGCAGTATCAAAAAAATTCACTCCCAAATCTAACGCTGTAGAAACAAGGCGCATGACATCTTTTCTACAAGCGTTCACGCCAAAATGGCTCCCGCCGACAGCCAGACGAGATACCCGTAAGCCTATGTTTTCCAGGAAATGAGAACTGAAATCAATCATTACCAACTAACTCTCATTTGCTGGACATGCCTATCCGCTAATCCTTCATTGATCAAAGCATCTATATTACCTTCAGAGAGTGCATGGTATTGTGCCAATGTCAGTTGATATTCTTGCATGACTTCTTCTGGTTCATTTTCCCAACGAACCTGCACTTCAGGTTTAGAAATTAAATCATCAAGCAAGTTATTCACATCTTTCATTTTATTTTGCATAGTTAATTTTCTCACTGATTTATATAAAAGCGTTGTATGGTATGTAAAAACACCTTTTATATATGAGGTAAATTATAAAAAATGTTAAAATTAACTGCTTAAAAAAACATGCCTAGCGGTTCTCTTAATATGTTCTTCATTAACAATGATGCTTAACGTTATAAAAAGCAATTAGATTTTTTTTATGGTCATTAACCAAGAGTTAACTAAGAGCCTATCCCAAAAGGATATTACTCCACACAAGCAACCCACAACAAAAATACAGCATGCCTTCATAACTGCTTATTTTCTTTTCCAACGGATTAATATCCGCCGATAACGATTCATCCAACTATGTATCCTCTCTACAACCCAACGGATTGTTTTAAAATAAACATCGTTTAACCTCGCATTATGTTCTTCTTTCCTCGATTGCATACAGGGAATATCGTGCTGTTTCTTCAGCGATTTTTCTAACCATGCTGCCTCATAGGCTTTATCTATAGCAGAATCATATTAATATGGCATAATATCTCAATTCAAATGACAGGGGATAAAGCGAGATGGGATACAGTCTGGATTTTCGAAAGCGAGTACTGGCATACAAAGACAAGCATTCGTTGACGTTCGAACAAACGAGTGCCCACTTTGAAGTCGCTATCCGCACCCTGTTTCGGTGGAGCGACAACATAGAACCCTGTGTAACGCGTAATAAACCACCGACTAAAATCAGTGATGAAACGCTCCTTATCGATGTCCAAAATTATCCTGATGACTATCAATGGGAAAGGGCAAAACGTCTGGGGGTTACACAGTCAGCTATCCATTACGCCTTGAAACGGCTGAATATCAACGTCAAAAAAAACGCTAAAACATCCCAACGCTGACGGTGAGCGCCGTCAGGCATTTGTCGAGCGTATCCGTCACTAACCTGAACTCTGGATAAGGAAGAAAAGAAAAAAGGAACTAAGTGCCTGAGGCACGATCAAAGTTTTTGCTTAGAAAACAAAATCGTGGGGATCCTCAAGCTATGACTACTTTAGAAGAACTTTACTGCTGCGTCGATGATTTTTGCCAAAAATTTATGCCAATGTGGGAGCAACAGCTTATTGCAAATAACCAGCTTAAACGCTATCGCGCCACATCACTGTCTCTCAGTGAAGTGATAACTCTCCTGATTTTATTTCACATGAGCCATTATCGTCATTTCAAAGGGTTTTATACGGAGTATGTACAACCCTTCCTGACCGCTGAATTTCCCGGATTGGTGAGTTATAACCGGATAATAACATTGAAGAAAAGAGCCATTATTCCTTTGTGCGCTTTTCTTTCTTCACGCAAAGTCAAATCACAGGGTATTGCTTTTATTGATTCCACCAAAATCGCCGTTTGCCATAATGCGCGTATTCCCCGAAATCAGGTTTTTGATGGCGTCGCAAAACGGGGGAAAACGAGCACAGGATGGTTTTATGGTTTTAAACTTCATTTAATCATTACCGATTGTGGTGAGATCGTCTCCGTCAAATTAACCCCGGGAAATATTGACGATCGCGAACCCGTTAAGGAATTGGTGAAAGGATTATCTGGACATCTGTATGGTGACAAAGGGTATTTGTCACAGGCGTTATGCGATGAACTGAAAGAAGAAGGCATTACGCTCATTACCAACGTTCGTCGCAATATGAAAGCGAAATTTTTATCACTTTGGGATAAGGTAATGTTAAGAAAACTATTTTTAATAGAAACCGTGAATGACCAATTGAAAAATATCTCTCAGATAGAACACTCAAGGCATCGAAGCATTGTCGGCTTTTTGTTGGAGATGGTATCAGGCTTAATTGCTTATACGTTCCAACCGAAAAAGCCGAGCTTAGGTTTGCGTGCTCAGGAAATCGCAATGCTTAAGCAGAGTTGAGGTAAACTAAGTTATTAGTCCTGAATTAGATGTGGAATGTGGTTAGGATCAATTTGGCGAAATGGAAGGAGATTTACAACTATCACAGGCCACACAGTGATTTTAAAGGTAAAAACATTATGGGAGGCCTGTAAAAAATAAGAACGTAAAAGTGCTCTGTCAGTGACCCTGTACCTGAATTTGTGTAATTGCCTGTTTTTGGTATGTTTAATTTATCAACTAAAACAGGTGAAAAGATGGACGAGAAAAAGTTACAAATTCTGGCTACTGAGCTGGCTAAAGATCTCAAAACGCCGGAAGATCTGAGCCAGCTCTCCCGCTTCCTCAAAAAACTGACCGTTGAAACCGCCCTTAAGGCTGAACTGGCTGCCCATCTGGGTCATGAAAAACACCAACCGAAATCAGGCTCCAATACCCGCAATGGCTACTCACCGAAGACTTTGCTGACCGAAGACGGCGACTTAGCGCTGCAAATTCCCCGTGATCGTGAAAGCACGTTTGAACCCCAAATTGTCAGGAAAAATCAAACGCGGATTACGGGCATGGACAGTCAGATACTGGCCCTGTACGCCAGAGGAATGACCACGCGTGATATCGCCGGTACTTTCAAAGAATTGTATGATGCGGATGTCTCGCCGTCACTGATTGCGAAAGTGACCGATGCCGTGAAAGCCGAAGTGATTGAGTGGCAGAGCCGCCCACTGGACAGTTTGTATCCGATTGTTTATCTGGACTGTCTGGTGGTCAAGGTCCGTCAGGATAACCAAATTATCAATAAATCGGTCTTTATCGCACTGGGGATTAATACCGAAGGGCATAAGGAACTGCTGGGGTTGTGGCTCGCTGAAAACGAAGGGGCTAAATTCTGGCTCAGTGTGCTGACGGAACTCTATAACAGGGGACTCAAAGACATTTTTATTGCCTGTGTTGACGGGCTAAAAGGGTTTCCCGAGGCAATTAATACCGTTTATCCGCAAACGCGAGTTCAACTGTGCATTGTTCACATGATACGCAATAATCTGTGCTATGTGTCCTGGAAAGACGCAAAAGCGGTAGTCAAAGATTTGAAACAGATTTATCAGGCCCCGACAGAAGAAGTCGCCCAGCAGGCGTTGAAGGCTTTTGCTGAACAGTGGGATGAACGTTATCCCCAAATCAGCCGCAGCTGGCGAGAAAACTGGGGTAATCTGTCCACGTTCTTTGCGTATCCAGCTGAAATCAGGAAAGTGATCTACACCACGAATGCGATTGAATCGCTAAATAGCGTTATCCGGCATGCCATCAAGAAACGCAAAATATTTCCGTCGGATGAATCGACAAAAAAAGTTATCTGGCTGGCGATTCAGGCAGCCTCTAAAAAGTGGACGATGCCGATCCAAGATTGGCGTCTTGCAATGAGTCGATTTATGATTGAATTCGGTGACCGTTTAAACGGTCACATTTAATGAAGATGAAAATGGCGATTACACAAAATCGTAAACAGGGTCCTGTCAGTTGACAGTCAAAACAAATTTGTATCCGCACAATAATTATCAAACATTATTACAGCAATCCCTTACTTTGAAATATACGTTGATAAATTTCATGTACTACTTGTTCTTTTCTCTTATTATAGTCCATTACCTGTTTAACATTATTTTTAGCAGTTACCTTCGCAGCTATATATTGTTCACAATCTTCAGGATGTTCTCTAAGCCAATCACGAAACCAAATATGTCGGATGTGTTCAGGGCAATCAAGGCCAAAAACATGAAGATTCACTCTAGGTTTTGCCAAGCGAAGGCATCGATGTTGATAAAAACTCGGTTCACGCACCGTTAAATCATAACCAAGCCGCTCCAATGCTGGTACATATTTTTCTTCTTGAGTTGGATCTTCCACAATGAGATCAATATCAATAACAGGTTTAGCAACCATTCCAGGAACTGCCGTTGACCCAACGTGCTCAATATTCAAAACAACGTTGCCAAGTGTTTCTTTGATAACTGAAGCAAGTTTTTGCCATGTAGCTAACCATTCAGGGTTGTATGCTACAACGTCAATCACCTCTTCAGCAGGTTTACCATGTACCCAAGGATTTTCATTAGGATCAGGCTCAGGAAAGAAGATAATATCTTTAGTATTTACCATTAACTTACTCCTTATTTCTTTGATTAAGAATGAAAAGGGACATCTAACTAACTACTTAACCCGATATATGGACACCGACTTAATTCAAATGGATGAGGGTATTTTTCTGACAACGTAGTCGCAAACATATATTCGTACATGAACTCCTACGTATGTGCAAGATAAGTTCGTCGGGTGGCGGTCATAACTGCGTTCGTACATTCGGCTTCTGTATTTGCAGATTATTTTCTGCTGAGCCATGATGGATATGTGCCCACCTGCGCCTTATCGGCCTTCAGACCTTTATTCATTCTTGGTCGTCGGATATATCAGGTTTTGCAGGTGTCGGTCTGACCAATCTCCCATCTCACTTTTCCCGCGCAATTAGCAAGATCAATAAAACTAAAAACGACTCCGTTACGCTGTGATTACGACGTCACCCTGAATTTTTCTTCACCCATTAATATCACCCACGATATTCTGGCGATCTTATTCGCCAGCGCGATAGCCACAATATTAACCGGACGACGCTGCATCAGCTTTTTTATCCACTCACCATAGTTATCGTGCCTTCGGTTTACATGGTAAATCACTGCTTTGGCTCCCTGAACCAACAGCTTACGGATATAACCATCACCCCGTTTTGTTATTCCCGCGAGTCTGGTTTTTCCACCACTGGAATATTGTCTGGGAGTTAACCCTAGCCAGGCAGCAAAGTGTCGGCCATTTTTGAACAGACCCGGGTCTCCAACACGGCTGACAATGGCCGTGGCGATCACCGGCCCAATACCGGGAATGGTGGCCAACCGTTGACAGACATCGTTTTCTTTGAAATACCTATCAATCATTGCGTTAAGCTCACCGATCCACGTCTGTAAACAGGCTAATTGCTCAAGATACATCATGCCCAGCTTTCTCAGGATAGGGGTTATCGCTGACTCACCGTTCTCGATAAACTCAAGGAGACCTTTTTTTAGTGAAGACAATCCGGCCGGAAATATAACGCCTTCTTCTGAAAACAGACTGCGGATCTGATTTGATTTCGCGGTTCTTTCTTGGATAGCCCCTTCCCGCATTCGGTGCAATGACTGTAATGATTGCTGTTCAGCACTTTTTATGGGCACACAGTGAATATCCTGTCTTGTTACCGCCATACAGATCGCCGCAGCGTCATTAGCATCATTTTTTCCGCCGACAACAAAAGGTTTAACGTATTGGGTTGGTAACAAATGAACCGTGTGTCCCAGCTTTGTCAATTCCCGTCCCCAATAATGTGCACTATGGCAGGCTTCAATCCCGATGAGTGCCTGTTCGAGAGTCGCAAAAAACGTCAACACACTGTTTCGGCGTAACTTCCGTTTAATCGTGGCAACACCCCGGTTGTTTGTCCCGTAAACCTGAAAAATATTTTTAGCAATATCAAGACCGATGATGAGATTAGACATAATCCCCTCCCAAAGCTGGCTGGATTTTATTGATGAATTCTCATTTTACTCCGTGAGAAGCGGGAGTTCATAACATCAGCCTTGTTACAGCTAATACTGTGGGCCTCGATGTAATCCGCTGACCTGCGCCTTATTCCTCGAACGAGCTTGACGCTCTGGTGACCATTCAGGTTTAGCAAGTCACGGTCTCACCTTTCGTTGTCATCACGACTTTTGCCTCAGCAATCTTTCTGCATTCGTCTTTTTTAATTGAGTTGGCGTGAATTTTTATCGGTGAAATACCTCAATAAGGCCTGACACTGACGTCATCTTTTTCATATTCCCGTTGATGAGCAATCAGTGCCCAGACCGTGCGAGCCAGTTTATTCGCCATCCCGACAATCGCAACACTAACCGGACGTCGTTTCTTCAGTTCGCTTACCCACAACGGCGGTGTTCTCGTGCATAATGTTGCGACTCTGGCGCCATGGATAAACAGCGTCCTTAGATACGTATCCCCACGTTTACTGATGCCCAGTAGCTTAACTCGGCCACCTGTTCCTGTTTGCCGGGGAACCAAGCCCAGATAGGCGGAAAACTCCCGGCCGGATCGGAAAGCGGTCGGATCCCCCATCGTAGCGATGGCCGCTGTAGCAATCAGAACACCCACACCAGGAATTTTCATGATCCGCTGACAATCCGCATTCTGTTTTGCCCACTCAGTCAATTGTTTTTCCAGACCGTCAATTTCGTTATCGAGCTCACTCAGGCGATAATATTGCTCTTCAATCAGGCTGATCAGGAAGGGGGAGAGTGTTATCCTTAGCCGTTCAAGCACCTCGGGTATCGCTTTGTTTAACGATGCCCGCCCCTTATGCACTGTCTCACCAAATTCCAATAACAATCCATGCAATGCATTAATTTGTGCGGTTCTGAATTTCACTAACTGATTACGCATCCGGTGCACAGAAAGTATGGTTTGTTGTTCTTCATTTTTGATAGCGACGGGTTTACCCGGTTGCTGAACGGCCATCCAGATTGCCCGAGCATCCATGACATCGTTCTTGTTACCTAGACGAAAAGCTTTAACAAATTTAGCCTGGAGCAAATGAACCCCATGCCCTAACTTTTTCAGCTCCCGTGCCCAATAGTGGGCACCACCACACGCTTCCATACCAATCAGACAAGGATCCCGGTTGCTGAAAAAAGTTAAAAAATCCCGTCGTCGTAGCTGTTTATCAATGATTTCACCGGTATATTCATCAACGAAATGAATTTGCATCAGATACTTTGCGATATCGACGCCAACAGGAGTATATTTCATGAGTGGATCCTCCAGTTATCAGAGAGCAACAGGCTTCTCATTTAGGCACTATAAGGCCGGAAATCTGAGAGGATCCCCACCTTACCTCTCAATTTCAGCATAGTACCAAGGGTTACGTGGTTGGGATGCGTTCATTACATTCCCCATTTTTGCAACACTCATTTTGATGTCTGGTTGGCTTGCTTAAATCTATCCGGCGTCTCTATGAGTATGGATACCCGCGCCACGATGAGTTCTGCGCCTGATGAACCTTAAAAACTCCCCGGCTTCAATGAACCCTTTTATTTCTCAGGTTATTCATCAGGCCAATTGGCCGTTCATGTCATCAATAATCAGTCTTCGCAAAACCAGATAGGTAACGTATATTTCACTGTTTAATCATCACGTTATTGAGTCAGCCAGCCTCTATTAGGCCTGATACTCATTTTGCCGAGTGGTGATTGCCCAAACTATTCGTGCCAGCTTGTTCGCCAGTGCGCAGGCAACCACGTTCGAATGCTTTCTGCTGAGTTGTTTCTGAACCCACTCGGCAAGCCTGCCTTTTTGATGCTCAAGCCGCATCATGAACGCGCGGGCACACTGAACCAGCAACCTGCGTAAATTTTTGTTGCCTCGCTTGCTGATGCCCAGCAGAGTAGGCTTTCCTCCCGTACTGTATTGTCGGGGAACAAGTCCCATTGAAGCAGCAAAATCTCTGCTGCATAAAAATTGTTTGCCATCACCAAGCTGAGATGAGAGTAAGCTGGCCGTAATGGGTCCCATACCCGGAATTGTCATTATACGTCGAGCTGTCTCGTCAGATTTAATGGACTGGTTTAATTCTGATCCCAGCGCCGTTATTTGCTCAACGAGATAAAGATAGTGGGCATGTAATTTCATCAGCAAACGGCTCAGATAACCGGGAATGTCGTGTTCAGCCAGCACCAGAGATAACCGTTTAATGACCGCTTCACCTTTTGGCAGGCTGATACCAAATTCCAGCAAAAAGGCATGCATCTGATTAGTGGTTTTTACCTTATCTCTGATGAGTGATTCTCTGACACGATGCAGTGCTCTCATCGCCTGTTGCGTCTCCGTTCTCGGCTGGACAAAACGCATTGAGGGGCGTGATGCCGCTTCACATATCGCCTCTGCATCAACGAAATCATTTTTGTTACTTTTGACAAAAGGACGAACAAACTGCGGAGAGATTAGCTTAGCTTCATGACCTAAATCAGCAATCCGGCGAGCCATAAAGTGTGCACCTGCACAAGCTTCCATCACGACAGTCGCGGATGTACAGCCGGCTAAAAATTCCATTAATTTTGCGCGGGTAAACTTTTTACGCAGAATAGCTTTGCCGGATTGGTCCTGACAATGGATGTGGAAAGAATGTTTGCCGAGATCGATACCAATAAGAGTGACGTTTTGCATAATGGCCTCTCCAGAAATAAAATACTCTATAAGAGTATGGCTCACAGGGTGGGGGAGACCATCTCATTAGAGTGCGCTGATTCAATTAATTCTATTGCCGTTGCTTGTTATTCTATGAGCAAAAAACATGTTCATGAATTTATAGCCCTACCAGATACATGGAATAGTTTTATTTCTCAGTGCTCACAGTTAATATCAATATATGAACTCGCACATACATATGATCCAGATAATGCAGTTATATTAAAAAACATTATTTCCCTTTGCGAAGAAAATATAGAAGGTATTGCTTACACAGATCCATATGACAATAATGCATCCAAAGCAGTCTTCTTATCTCCTGAATATGAAAAAACCATGAGGGAGTTGATAAGTAAGTATGGTGAAATCTTGAAAAAGATTGACCCTACCTACAAGTTACCAAACCCAGTTGCAGCAAAACCAGAAAGCTCATGCTTCGTTGTTACTGCAACAATGGGGAATGAAAGCTCTTATCCAGTCATTATATTGAGAAAATTTAGAGATAACTGCCTTCTTAGAACCTATTCAGAATTTTTCCTGCGCAGTAATAGGATAAGAAAGGCCAAATTAACAAACTGAAGGCTGGTATTTAAATAGCGTTCACAGTTTTTCCATAAGCGGCGGCATTTATCCAGCCAGGCAAATGAACGCTCGACCACCCATCGGTTGGGGATAACCTTGAAGGTATGAAGCTCATCACGTT
>NZ_CAWQTY010000223.1:0-14071 GCF_963897815.1 Xenorhabdus sp. Sc-CR9 | reverse complement strand
GCAATCATTGTTGCCAATTTATGTGGCAGCTTATTCGTAATGTGAAAATTTTTTTGAAAAGGGCTTCGTTAACGGATTGGAAAGAAATGAGAAATATAAGAGTCTCACCATTATGACAAACTATTTATTATGACATTATCAGTGGATTAAATTATTTGCTATTTCATTCATTATCTGTAAAAAAATCAAGGTAATTAATAAAAACTTTATATACCCAATGGATTTCAAGATGCAGCGCGACGGCAAGGGAATGAACCCCCAAGAGCATAGCTAACTATGTGACTGGGGTGAGTGAGCGCAGCCAACAAAGTTGCAACTTGAAAGACGACAGGTGACGGCAGGTATAGTTACATAAAATAAAAACCCCGTATAAACGGGGTGTTAGATTCAATTATTTACCGAATTTCCGAAATCAAATTTAAAATGGAATATCATCATCGAAATCCATTGGTGGCTCATTACTCTGTGGTGCAGAAGACTGAGACTGAGCCGGACGAGATGGCGCACCGCCACCGCTGAATTGCTGAGATGTCTGTGGCTGTTGTGGCTGCCCCCAACCGCTTTGTGCTGGAGCAGCTTCTTGCCCTGCACCACCACGACCGCCCAACATTTGCATTGTACCACCAACATTTACCACAATTTCAGTGGTGTAACGATCCTGACCGCTCTGATCCTGCCACTTACGGGTCTGCAAAGAACCTTCGATATAGACCTGAGAACCTTTGCGCAGATATTCACCTGCAACTTCTGCCAGTTTACCGAAGAGCACTACACGGTGCCATTCGGTTTTTTCCCTCATCTCACCGGTTTGCTTGTCACGCCAGCTCTCAGACGTTGCCAGAGTAATGTTGGCGACTGCACCTCCGTTCGGCATATAGCGAACTTCCGGGTCCTGCCCCAAATTACCCACTAAAATAACTTTGTTTACGCCTCTGCTGGCCATTGGGAATACTCCTGATGAAATGAATTTTGCTAAAAACGGACTTCTCTAATTATAAGCAAAGTAGTTTACCATGCGAGGGCTAAGTTTAAAGATATACCCGTTATATTATACTTTGCGAAGCGCATCGTACTTTACATTGTAATGGTTGCAGCATGATTTCCCATCTAATACTGTATATCCATTCAGCAAAGTTTGTGCAATAATAACGCGTTTACGTATTTTGCTCTATCAATAATCTGAGAAGTGGTATATGGATAACATCGAAGTTCGGGGCGCCCGCACCCATAATCTCAAGAATATCAATTTGATAATTCCCCGTGACAAGCTAATCGTCATTACTGGGCTATCCGGCTCCGGTAAATCATCCCTGGCTTTCGATACTCTTTATGCAGAGGGTCAGCGGCGCTATGTGGAATCGCTCTCTGCATATGCCCGCCAGTTTTTATCACTGATGGAAAAACCGGATGTCGATCATATCGAAGGGCTGTCTCCGGCGATTTCCATTGAGCAAAAGTCTACTTCCCATAACCCGCGTTCTACGGTCGGGACAATTACTGAAATTCACGATTATCTTCGCCTGCTGTTTGCGCGCGTGGGTGAACCGCGCTGCCCCGAGCACGATATCACTCTGGCAGCGCAAACGATAAGCCAGATGGTGGATAATGTACTGGCATTGCCGGAAAGCCAACGCCTGATGTTGCTGGCCCCTGTCGTCAAGGAGCGCAAGGGTGAGCACACCAAACTGCTGGATAACCTTGCTGCACAAGGCTATATCCGCGCCCGTATTGATGGTGAAGTCTGTGACCTTTCTGATCCACCTAAACTTGAATTGCAGAAAAAACATACCATTGAAGTGGTTATAGATCGTTTCAAGGTACGAGCCGATCTCCCCCAACGGCTGGCAGAATCATTCGAAACCGCACTGGAGCTTTCCGGCGGTACGGCAGTCATTGCTAATATGGATGATGAACAGGCCGAAGAACTGATCTTCTCCGCCAATTTTGCCTGTTCAATCTGTGGCTATAGTATGAGCGAACTGGAACCACGCCTGTTTTCCTTCAACAATCCTGCCGGTGCCTGCCCGACTTGTGACGGTTTAGGCGTTCAGCAATTTTTCGATCCTGTACGTGTTGTTCAGAATGGTGATATATCCCTTGCTGGCGGCGCAATACGTGGCTGGGATCGCCGTAATTTTTACTACTTCCAGATGCTGAGATCACTGGCAGAACATTATAAATTCGATATCGAAGTGCCATTTAATCAGTTAAGTTCTGTGATTAGGAAAGTGGTTTTATATGGCTCAGGAAAAGAATCCGTCGAATTTAAATATACCAATGATCGCGGCGATGTGACCGTTCGTAACCACCCGTTCGAAGGTGTCCTGCATAATATGGAACGCCGCTATAAAGAAACGGAATCTACTGCGGTACGGGAAGAGCTGGCAAAATATATCAGCAATCGTTCCTGCGTCTCTTGTGACGGAACCCGACTGCGCAAAGAAGCCCGCTATGTCTTTATTGAAAGCACCACGCTGCCCCAGATTTCTGATTTCAGCATCGGTCATGCGATGGAATTTTTCCAAAATATTAAACTGAGTGGGCAACGCGCCAAAATTGCTGAAAAAGTTTTGAAAGAGATCCGTGATCGCCTGAAATTTCTGGTTAATGTTGGTTTGAATTACCTGGCGCTCTCCCGTTCAGCAGAAACACTTTCAGGCGGTGAAGCCCAGCGTATTCGTTTAGCCAGCCAAATTGGTGCAGGTCTTGTCGGCGTAATGTATGTGCTGGATGAACCCTCCATCGGCCTGCATCAGCGGGATAATGAGCGTTTGTTGGAAACGTTGCTGCATCTGCGCAATCTGGGTAATACCGTTATTGTGGTCGAACACGATGAAGATGCCATCCGTGCAGCTGATCATATTATCGATATCGGGCCTGGCGCGGGTGTGCATGGCGGTGAGATTGTTGCCGAAGGGACTCTTTCCAATATTATGGAAAGTGAAAAATCTCTCACCGGAAAATTCCTGAGTGGTGAACGCAAAATTGCCATTCCAGAGCAGCGTGTGCCTACCAATCCTGACAAGATACTAAAATTGATTGGAGCAAAAGGCAATAATCTGAAAAAGGTAACACTAAAACTACCAGTCGGCTTGTTTACCTGTATCACCGGCGTTTCTGGTTCCGGTAAATCAACGCTGATCAACGATACACTCTTCCCTATAGCACAGCGCCAGCTAAACGGGGCAACAAACATTAATCCTGCCTCTTATATCGATGTTGAAGGACTGGAGCATTTTGATAAGGTCATTGATATAGACCAAAGCCCTATTGGCAGAACCCCTCGTTCAAACCCCGCTACTTATACTGGTATATTTACGCCTGTGAGAGAATTATTTTCAGGTGTTCCTGAATCTCGTGCCCGTGGCTATACACCGGGACGTTTCAGTTTCAACGTAAAAGGCGGACGCTGTGAAGCCTGCCAGGGCGATGGTGTGATTAAGGTTGAAATGCACTTTCTGCCTGATGTTTATGTACCTTGCGATCAGTGTAAGAGCAAACGCTATAACCGTGAAACGCTGGAAATCAAATATAAAGGCAAGAATATTAATGAAGTTCTGAATATGACCATTGAAGAGGCACGAGAATTTTTCGATGCTGTCCCTGCTCTCTCCCGTAAACTGCAAACCTTGATAGATGTCGGTCTTTCCTATATTCGTCTGGGGCAATCGGCAACAACACTGTCAGGCGGGGAAGCACAACGGGTAAAACTGGCACGGGAACTCTCTAAGAGAGGTACAGGCCAGACACTATATATCCTTGATGAACCGACGACCGGCTTGCATTTTGCGGATATTCAGCAGTTACTGTCTGTCCTGCATCAACTTCGGGATCAGGGAAACACGATTGTTGTGATTGAGCATAATCTGGATGTGATTAAAACGGCTGACTGGATTGTCGATCTCGGCCCTGAAGGAGGGAGCGGTGGTGGTGAAATACTGGTATCGGGAACACCAGAAGAAGTGGCCCAATGTCAGGAATCGCATACGGCTCGTTTTTTGAAACCGATACTTGAGCGTGACTAACCTACTGTAGTCACTAAACGAGTCCTATCTATATTATCCTCCCCCACACAATGGGGGGGATTTCACCTATTTGTTAACCAATTACTGACCAAATGCATTTTTATGCGTACAAAAAAGCATTTTCTTTCTTGCAGCCATTTTTAATGAAATAACCTTTCGTAAATCAGTATTGTATTGTTGATCTAATATTAATACTGATCACATTTTTCATGCGCTAATGACATAATGGCATATCATATGCCTAAAACTTATAATGGAGATTAAATATGTATATGTTTTTACCTTTTTTAATTGCGTTACTTATAATTGCCTCGGTAATTACACGCAAGAAAAAGCTGACATACTCACTTTGGTTTGCTTTATTAATCATCACGGTATTTTGGTTTCAATATCATGCCACTGATGCACTGAATCTTTCCTTTTGATCGGAGGCTGTAATGAATAATACAATATCAACACAACGTGATATTAATCTCGCGACGAGCTTAAATATTCTCGGTCTATTCGGTATCAGTGTTATTTTGATAGTCGCATTTTATTATCAATTAGCACGTTTTGAACTTCCCTGCCCATTATGTTTATTGCAACGTGCCGGCATTATAATGATTGGTTTCGGATTTTTGTTTAATATTTACTTCGGTATAAAAAATACCCATTACAGTCTTTCAATTATTGGCTGTATTGTAACTGGCTTCGTTGCTATGCGTCAGGTTTCTCTTCATATCCTGCCAGGTGATACAGGATATGGTTCAACTTTCTTCGGGTTACACTTTTATACTTGGGCCGCAATCGTATCAATTCTGACCATTATTGCCATCGCGGTAATTATGCCTCTGAAAACAGGCAATACCGACTCTGCAAGATACACTCCACCAATGTTGGGCAAAATTGCCATGGGATTATTCGCATTTTTGATCGCTGCCAATTTGATTTCTACCATTCTGGAATGTGGCGGTGGGCAGTGTGATGATAACCCAACGTTCTATGAGTTGTTGAAAAAATAACACTTCATATTATTAATAATAGAGCAGGAAGGCTAATGCATTTCCTCAGCCTTCCACTTTCAACAAAAACCACAGAATGATATTCCGTCATTATCGATTCAATAATACCGAATCAATGAAATAACGAACTTCATGTGCTTCTTCAGGTGTCGGGATTTCCAATTTAGCAAGCATCCGATCCAATACCTTATCCGGTACAACATACTGACGATGACTATTTTGTTGCCGCCAGCGTTTATAGTCTGTCTCAATATAAACAATCCTGACTTTGGCGTTATAGCTCACGAACAGTTTAATCAGTTGCTGACGCATTTGTGCTGTCAGATTAGTCGCATTCCAGATGAAATTTTGTCTGTTTCGTAGTTGTTCTCTGGCTTGCTTCTTTACTTGCTGTACTACCCAGCCATTAGCTTCTTTATCTTCTGGACTAATTTGATGCTGACGACGAATCGAATCCAGACTGATAATCGGTATTCCTCGAGCATGTTGTTGGATAAAATAGTCTTTACCCATACCCGGCAGCCCACACAACAAAGTTACCTGACTACCATAATCATCATAAGGTTGATAATTTGGTTGTTCACTGTCAGTAGAAAAATAATGGAAACGAGCTTCACCAGAAGAAAATGCCCGTGATACACGCCAGCAACCTTGCTCACGACAATAGAGTTCAAACAATTCTATACGTTCCAACAATTCTTTCGCATCTTGGCATGTTCGCCCCAAAATATCCGCTTTTGCCAGTAAATACAGCAAATAGGTGTCAACACGCAAGGATGCTGCCAATAGTGCTTTTTGTGGGCTAGGCTTTTCCATTAACCATAACGGCAATCCATGAAAACGCACAAGTGCGGCAATATGTTCCCGTATTGCAAATGGAGTAGGTATTTGCTGAAACAAAATTTGTCGGGTCGTCAGTTCACCTTTACGGGCATGACCGGGAGAAATAATGCGTCCATCCCAATCAACACGAGTCGTGTGGCGTTTTTCAACATCATGCAATAGTGCAGCAGTCCAGAGAATCTCTTGTTCTTCAAGCGACAACAGCGAATATTCTGGCAATTGTTGCAAAGCGGCTAATACCATCTGAGTATGGATTGCAACATCACCTTCAGAATGATGAACGGGATCCTGCTGAACTCCATTCATATCAGCGATAAAAGAGAAGGTCGAGGATAAGTAATCCCATGATTTATTATGACTAAATATCCAACTCATTCTCTTTCTCCTTTTGCGTTAAATCTCTTCGGTTCAGAAAGGCATTCAAAATAGAGTGGAGCCCTTTGCCAATGGCGTTTCCAATGAATATCTGTTTTGACATGATTTTTCCGTACATATTTAAAAACATGATGCGAAAACTCAGCCACCAAATATTCTCCGGCATCCCTGCTCACAATGCCCTCCATTGAACACACCTGTTTAGAGTGTGTATCCCATGAACAGAAATGACTTCCCTGTTTAGTTGTTTTAATAATATTTTGTATAAAATCAGATTCATTCCGTGTTCCAGAAATGCTGATTTCAGGCACAGTCGGAAAATCGAATAACTCGGCATAAAATTTAACTTCTTCCCAACTGAGCCAATGTTCTTTCATGCGCACGGCAAACACAAAGAAATATTCTTCAAGCTGACGATATTCAATGGAATGAATGGCATAAAGATTTTCGCCAAAGATCTCAATATTACCTAAATCATTTTTGATGACTTCCCAGCGCTGGCGAATTTGTTGAGTCCATGCCGATTGTGTTGGAGCGGCATGAGAGCGGGCAAATACACCATAACGATTTAGACAGTTATTTTCACCGTCCAATTTTTCCGTGTGAACAAGCCGCTTAATTTTTTGCATATCTTGCCACCAATGATGATTAATACGATCGTCACTGGTCGTGCCTGGCGAGAACGGATAATGGAATGTTCTACCATACTTTCTTGATTGCATATCCATAATGCTTTGACTCTTTTAATAATTATCCCAATAAAGACATACTGATGCCTTTACAGATTAATGTTCATCTAATTAACCGATGAAAGAGTTCAAGAGTTAGTATTACATCTTCTTTATTTCCATTTACTTAATCTTTTAACATTAAAAGATTAATACAATTATTTGATTAGATTTGTTATTAAGATTAAAAGGGGTGTTAAAAACACAAGCGATTACTATATATGAAAGCCTCGTAGATTGATATGGTGAATAGACTTCATATAAAAATAACCAATAAAAATCTTCTATTTGGGGCTATCACAGAGATAACTTTGATATAGAGACCAATTTTATCTTGTTATACGGGATATTCTGTATTTGTTAACTCCGTAAATTTCATATAATTTCTGTGTCTAAATGGTAATATGCCCCTGCCCATCATTAGAACAGGGGAATTTTTAATTCTATAGGTGGTAAGCCACTAATTTACCCCAGCAAATGCCTCTGCAATGCGTAGCACGTTATGATGGTTCACGCCAGCCATACAAACACGGCCAGAACCGACCAGATAGACACCAAACTCTTCACGCAATCGATCGACCTGTTCCTGACTGAATCCGGTATAACTGAACATACCACGCTGTTTCAGTAGGTAGTCAAAATTCTTCTCTGGCAAGGATTTTTTCAGGGCATTAACTAAAACTGTCCGCATTTCCCGAATGCGTAAACGCATTTGTTCAACTTCTTCCAGCCACTGTTTTTTTAATTCTGGATGACTCAATATTCTGGCAACAACCTGAGCACCAAAATTAGGTGGGCTAGAATAAATTCGACGCACACTCGCTTTCAATTGTCCCAAGACACATTCCGCTGCTTTTGCGTCATCACAGACAACGGATAACCCACCAACACGCTCACCATACAGTGAAAAAATTTTCGAAAATGAATTACTAATCAGACAAGGCAGCTCTGCATCTGCCATCGCACGGATTGCATAGGCATCATCTTCCATACCATCTGCAAATCCCTGATAGGCGATATCAAGGAAAGGGATCAATTCCCGCTCTTGAGCAATCTGAATCACCTGATCCCATTGGTCATTAGTTAGATCTGAGCCTGTTGGGTTATGGCAGCAAGGGTGCATCAAAATAATACTTTTTGCTGGTAGTTGTTTGAATGTAGACAGCATTTCGTCAAATTTTACCCCTTTGGTTTTGTCATCAAAATAGGGATAATAATTTACCTTTGTTCCTGCCCCAGCAAAAATGGAAGCATGGTTTTCCCAGGTTGGATCACTGCACCATACTTCAGAATCCGGGAAATAACGGTGTAAGAAATCTGCACCCACTTTCAATGCTCCTGATCCCCCTACTGTTTGAATGGTTGCGATGTGTTTCTGATTTAACAATGGATGATCTTTGCCAAATAGCAATTCCTGAATTGCCACGCGATAGGCAAATAATCCTTCCATCGGAAGATAAAGAGAAGCAGACTGAGGCAGAGCGCTCATTTGTTTTTCAGCAATTGCAACAGCCTGCAATTGGGGGGTTATACCTTGTTCATCGTAATAAAGACCGACGCTCAAATTAATTTTTTCTTCTCTAGGATCGTTATTAAATGCTTCCAATAACGATAGGATAGGATCACCTGCGTATGTATCAATATTCTGGAACACTACGTTATACTCCCTGCTGCTGAATTATGTGAAAAACGCATTAGCAGACAATATAACTTAGTGCATTACTCGTCTAGATATTCCATTGCAACACGTGAAGTCAATTTAGTCATTAACTCGTAAGCACTGACTCCAGAGTGTTCCGCAATTTTTTCTACAGGCAGGAGTCTGCCCCAAAGAATTACTTCATCCCCGACTTTTTCCAGACAATCAGGCCCTAAATCTACAGTAACCATATCCATGGAAACACGACCAACAATCGGTACTTTCCGGCCGTTGATAAATACTGGCGTGCCGGCTGGCGCACTTCGGGGATAGCCATCACCGTATCCCATAGCCACTACGCCAAGACAGGTATCACGCTCGCTGCTCCATGTACCGCCATATCCCACCGATTCTCCCGCTTTATGCTTACGTACCGCGATTAAGCTGGATTTTAACGTCATAGCTGGGATCAAGTTGAAGTCAGCCGCAGTTTTATCCGCCATTGGCGAGGCTCCGTACATCATGATGCCAGGGCGAACCCAATCTAAATGAGCTTGTGACCACAGCAAAATCCCCCCTGATGCAGCAATGGATTTCTCACCGGCTTTATCCGCAGCGAATGCCATAAAGCGATCGATTTGTTGTTGGGTTGTCTCTACGGTAGGTTCATCCGCCCGGCTAAAATGGCTGATGATATTAATAGGTTGTTCAACGTTATGACAACGGCTCAAGCGTTGATAAAAAGCTTCCGCTTCATCAATTCTGATGCCCAGCCGATGCATACCTGTATCCAGTTTCATCCATACTTTAACCGGATGGGACAAATCCGCCTGCTCCAATGCTTCGAGCTGCTCAATACTATGCACCACGGTTTCAATATGATTGACGACCAACACAGGTAAATCAGTCGCCTCAAAAAAACCTTCTAATAGTAAAATTGGCTTGACGACCCCGCCGCTTCGCAAGGCAAGCGCTTCCCCAATCCGGGCGACACCGAAACAGTCAGCGTCTTCCATTGTGTGCGCAATTTCTAATAAACCATGTCCATAGGCGTTTGCTTTCACAACTGCAATCACCTTACTGTCAGGAGCTTGTACCCTGACTTGTTGCAGGTTATGTCGCAGAGCGCGGCGGTCTATAACAGCAGTTGCCGCTTTCATTTTGTCCCCTTCTTTTATGATGTTCCTGTCCGGTTTAGTCAATAACTGCCTACCCTCATAGACACCGATGATTACAAATCATTGGAATATGGGAAATAGGCGCTAGGTTTATTCATCACTGTAGCTCGGACCTGCATAGTTATCGAAGCGTGACCATTGACCATTAAAAGTCAACCTTACCGTACCGATAGGGCCATTACGCTGTTTACCAAGGATAATTTCTGCCACACCTTTCAGTTCACTATTGTCGTGATATACCTCGTCACGATAAATAAACATGATCAAATCAGCATCCTGCTCAATGGAGCCTGATTCACGCAGGTCGGAGTTAACCGGACGCTTATCGGCCCGCTGTTCCAAACTACGGTTAAGCTGGGATAATGCAACAACCGGAACTTGAAGCTCTTTTGCCAACGCTTTCAAAGAACGGGATATTTCAGCAATTTCCAGTGTTCGGTTATCAGATAACGAGGGTACCCGCATCAATTGCAGGTAGTCGATCATAATCAAGCTAAGTCCGCCATGTTCGCGGAAAACTCGTCTCGCACGGGAACGCACTTCTGTTGGAGTCAGACCAGATGAATCATCAATATACATATTACGTTTTTCCAGCAATATCCCCATGGTGCTGGAAATACGAGCCCAATCTTCATCATCAAGCTGACCGGTACGAATACGCGTTTGATCCACTCGGGAAAGGGATGCCAGCATACGCATCATGATCTGATTGCCAGGCATCTCAAGACTGAAAATCAGAACAGGTTTATCCTGCATCATCGCTGCGTTTTCACACAGGTTCATCGCAAAAGTGGTTTTCCCCATTGAGGGACGTGCAGCGACAATGATTAAGTCTGATTTTTGCAACCCTGCGGTCTTTTTATCCAGATTTTGATACCCTGTAGAAACGCCTGTAACACCATCGTGCGGACGCTGATAGAGCAGTTCAATTCGCTCAACGGTTTCTTCAAGGATCTGCTCAATACCTTTCGGACCTTCATCTTTGTTTGCCCGATTTTCTGCAATCTGGAATACCCGTGATTCTGCCAGATCCAACAGCTCTTCACTGGTTCTCCCTTGCGGATCATACCCCGCATCCGCAATTTCATTTGCCACGGCTATCATGTCACGAACGACGGCTCGCTCACGGACAATATCAGCATACGCATTGATATTCGCGGCACTTGGTGTGTTTTTTGACAGTTCAGCCAGATAGGAAAACCCGCCGACATTATCGAGTTCACCATTCAGTTCAAGAGATTCCGATAATGTAATCAAGTCAATGGGTTTACCCGTTTCGAGTAAACGCTGCATTTCGGAGAAAATACGTCTGTGTGGTCGGCTGAAAAAATCATTGCTGGTGACCCGCTCGGAAACATTATCCCAACGTTCGTTATCCAGCATCAAACCGCCCAACACGGATTGCTCTGCTTCCAAAGAGTGTGGTGGAAGTTTCAGCCCTTCCACTTGGCGATCTTTTGGTTCAGCCATACTGTTGTTAGTTGGTTTTTTTCCAGCCATGTATACCGCATCAATCCACTAAACAAGAACAAAATAGGGAATCAGTATACGCCATGAAAACAGCCTTGAGTAATTATATATAGTCTGTAATGATTTCGGGCACATTTACGTCTGTTTGCACTATTTTCATTGCAAACATACGAAGCTCTTCCCAGTATTTATAACATGATGAGAGAGTTACCATGGCAAAACGTATTGAATTTTCCACTACTGGCAGCCCAGAAGTACTCCGATATTGTGACTTTGTACCTGTAGCCCCTGCACCTGATGAAGTACAAGTCGAAAATAAAGCCATAGGTATTAATTATATTGATACCTATGTTCGCGGTGGGTTATATCCTACCACCAGCTTACCATCCGGCCTTGGTATGGAAGCTGCGGGTATTGCCACCAAAGTTGGCGCGAATGTAACATCAATTAAAGTAGGTGATCGCGTAGCTTATGCGCAATCTGCCGTTGGTGCTTACAGTGAAGTGCATAACGTGCAGGAACACAGGCTCGCTCTCCTGCCTGATTCGATTTCATTTGAGCAAGCGGCAGCATCACTTTTGAAAGGCCTAACTGTTTACTATTTATTTCACCAGACCTATCAAATTCAAAAAGATGAAACTTTCTTGTTCCATGCCGCAGCTGGTGGTGTCGGGCTGATTGCCTGCCAGTGGGCAAAAGCGTTGGGGGCAAAGTTGATTGGAACTGTGGGTTCTAATGAAAAAGCCGAACTTGCAAAAGCCGCGGGTGCATGGCAAATCATCAATTACAATCATGAGAATATCGTCGAACGCGTTTTAGAGATCACTGGTGGAGGAAAAGTCAGTGTCGTTTATGATTCTGTAGGTAAAGCTACATGGTTAGATTCACTGGACTGTCTCAAACGACGTGGTTTGATGGTTAGCTTTGGTAATGCTTCCGGGCCAGTGACCGGCGTCGATTTAGGTCTGCTCAATCAAAAAGGCTCTTTGTTCGTCACTCGCCCCGCAGTTAACGGCTATATCACAACCCGTGAGGAATTGAACGAAGCCAGCAATGCCCTGTTTGATTTGATCGCCACTGGCAAAATCAAAATCGATATACCAGAAAGCCAAAAGTTTTCATTGAGCGAAGCTGCAACCGCACATCAAGCATTGGAAAGCCGCTTAACTCACGGCTCCAGCTTACTAATCCCTTGATAACTTTAATGAAGAGCGGACTACATCCGCTCTGTTACCATTTCTAGCGCTTTTTCAACGACCATAATACCGGAGCCGGGTTTATGGGCATTCTCACTCAAATAACGACGCCATTGACGCGCACCAGGAATTCCCTGAAAAATTCCCAAGATATGACGAGTGATATGTCCTAAATAAGTACCATTAGACAATTCTTGTTCTATATAAGGATAAAGCGCCTTAACCACATTAATCGTATTCGTGACTGGTGCTGTTTGATCAAATAATTCACGATCCACATGTGCCAGAATAGATGGATTCTGGTAAGCCTCTCGTCCAATCATCACACCATCCACGTATTGCAAATGCTGTTTCGCTTCTTCCAATGACTTAATACCGCCGTTAATGGAAAACGTCAATTGAGGGAAATCTTTCTTTAATTGATAGACCCGTGGATAATCCAATGGTGGAATTTCGCGGTTTTCTTTTGGGCTGAGACCAGATAACCATGCCTTGCGCGCATGGATAACAAAATTATCGCAATCGCTGTTTTTTACGACAGTATCAATAAAATCACACAAAAACTCGTAGCTATCTTGCTCATCAATCCCAATGCGGGTTTTAATGGTAACGGGAATATCCACTACATCCTGCATGGCTTTAACGCAATCAGCCACCAGCGCCGCATCTCCCATCAGACAGGCACCAAAACGACCATTCTGCACACGGTCAGAGGGACAACCAACATTCAAATTGATTTCATCATAACCCCGTTCCTGCGCAATCTTGGCACACTGTGCCAATGCCTGAGGCTCACTGCCACCCAATTGCAAGGCCAACGGATTCTCCTGCTCGTTATAAGCCAGATAATCCCCTTTTCCATGAATAATCGCCCCCGTTGTCACCATTTCCGTGTAAAGCAGCGCTTCTTTACTTAATAAGCGGTGGAAATAACGACAATGACGGTCAGTCCAGTCTAACATGGGGGCAACGGAGAAGCGGGAAGGCTTGAATTTACCAGCGCTCGTTGATATAGCAGTGAATTCACTATGTTTTTGTATATGTATATTTTCGTGCATTTAAGGTTGTTTTAGGCTATTTTTGGATTATTAGCACCCCATATAGAACCCCATTAATATGGGGACCTGAACAGGAGAGCATCAAAGATGGCCTACTATAGCATAGAAAAGCGCCCTCGCGCAGATGGCACCACCCGCTATCGCTGCACTGTTGGCGTTAAATCTGGCGGCAAATATATTTACAGAGAAAACCGCACATTTGGAAAACAGTCCCACGCCAAAACATGGGGTGCTATGCGGGTTGCTGAACTGGAGCAAAACGGGGTTCCTACGCAAAACGATACCGAAGAGTTGACAGTTGGTGATCTGCTGTATAAATACATCAATGACCCAAATCTAGGCGTGAAAGCAGGAAGAACTAAAAAGCACGTATTAAACATGCTTCTAGATAGTGATTTAGCAAAATTAACACTTTCTGAATTATCGATTAGAGCGTGTTGATCTTTTTGGTATAAAAAGCAAGCAGCAAATGGGGCTGTTATAATGGTTTCGCCAAAAATCAAAACAATTACCCCAAATGCCAAGACTAATGTTAACAGATGATAGCTGGAAATT
>NZ_CAWQTY010000222.1:0-92362 GCF_963897815.1 Xenorhabdus sp. Sc-CR9 | reverse complement strand
GGGTACCACAGTGGTGCAGAAGGAACCCTGTATTTCGAATATTATGTAGAAGATGATAATGGAACGCGCACTTATAGCAAAGTTTGGCAAGTTGATCTTAATACTGTACAAGTAGGACAAGATCCAGATTATCTGCGGGGATGTTCAGCCGACTTCAATTGTTGATTGAATAATGGATAATAATTTTTTAACTTTAAATAACTCCACCATCCATAGATGGTGGAAGTAAGAATTACTGTTTTTTAAATTGAACTTTATTATTTGAAATTATTTTTCATTAATTTTATAATTAATGAAATGGGGGATAATATGAATATATCAGATGCACAGCATAATTTATGCAATAATGGGGAACTTTGTGTATCCATAAAGTCAGGTTCAGATGTTATTATTGGACAAGTTTGTTATTTAAAAGTAATACTCTCGGCTGATCAACCCATACTTGAAAAAATAAGTCATATTTTAATAAAAGATGGTACTAATTCCATTCAAGCAATTAACATTGATGATTGGAGAATAAATTCTGATAAAACCTGTGGCTATGCAACATTTCAATTGCAAATTAATCATCAGCTGATCGCAGATGTACCAGTTAATTATACTGTTCATGCTGTTTCGCTTTCAGGTAAGGATGTACAAGAAATTACACCGAAACAAGTCAGCTATACAGCAAAAAAAATAGCAAGTGATAGCCACATACATTTGGATTATGATAAAAATTATTTAATTACACCAATAACAGAGAATAGTACCAAAGATCCACATAATGAGTATGTTGTTATTTCTTCTATAATAAAAGATAACAAAGGAAATTTACTCAAGAATGTTGGTGTGACAATTAGTGCTATGTCCAACAAAGCGATTAATCAAGTTATTTTTACTACAGATGGGGAATTGCCTGAAGAAATTCCCGTTGAGACAGTAAAAGAGACACAATTTATCACAGTTTATTCTGATTTAAACGGAAACATTAAATTTAGAATTTATCCTAAGAAAGATACAGCAGTAAGATTAGAGTTAATGACAGCAATTCTAGGAGTGACTAGATTTACCCTAGAATATGCTTTATATATAGTAACACCCTCAAATGGTATAGGTACATTAGGTTATCCGATAATACGAGAATTAGATTCTGATAATTGCATAAGACAGAATTTAAGATCTTCTTCTAAAAGTTTCCATGTAAAAATACCTAAATATTCTAATTATCAGGATGGGGATGCTATTTTATTTTTTGTACAAAAAAAAATTGGTGATAAACCAACATTGCTTCAGCCTATATCTACTTTTCAGAGTGAAGATAGTGTAGGTAAACGTATTTTTTCATTTCCATATAACTCTTTCCCACTAAAAGAAGAGGTTGGTTTTTATTATGTTATTTCACCAGTAGATGGACAAATAAACTATAGTTATCCTATCTCAGTAACATATTTGGGAGGAGAAGAAAAAAATCCTAAAGAGCAAATTTATAGACAATATGATAAAGTTAGGGTTTATGATAGTACTGTAGATTTACCTATTGACTTATCCAGTAATGAAAGTTTGGTTGATGAATATACACCGGTTAATACAGCTTCAATAAGCTTCCAAAAAGACTACGAGCATGTCGATATTAATAAAGCTGTTGGTCTGTATGTTATAGTACCAGCCTCTAAGTACCCAAATAATAAATCATTGCCAACGGTTGGTCAGTCTGGTGGTGTAGATCTTTATTATACATCTGACACTAGAAACAATCAGAAATTTTATAAATTCAATCTGGAGAAAGAAGGTGGAAATATAGTGCCAATACCATATTGTGCTCTTAGTCGGGCAACAAATTATAATGGTGAATATGGGGAATTATTTTTTGATTACTATATTGATGATGGAAATGGTACCAAAACTTATAGTCATATTTGGGTTGCAGCTATTGGCACTGAAACAAACATGCGAGATGATAACCTTGAAGGTTGCTCACCTGACGCATAAACATCCCTAATAAAATAAAAGTGTAATCTATATTTTATTTTATAATAGTTGGATTTTTTATAAAAATTCAGCTTTATTATTTTTATGGCGTTGTTTTTATTTAATGGTGTTTCTATGGTTATCGGGTGATAACTATTTTCTATTATACATTTAATTAAGTTATCTGTTTAATGTGCAAGAGAAAGGTGGTTATTAAACAATTAATAGAGGATTATATGATAAACAGTCAATTTGATGAACTTAGAGTAAAAGTTCATATAAATAAATCTTTTTGTTATACGCCAGATAAAAATGAAAATATTGAAGATATCAAAGATAATTTCATCCGCTATTCTATGAAAATGACCAATATATCAGATAAGTCAATGAATAATAATATTTTTCATATTTATTCATCTATTGGTGATTATATAGTACATAAAATTACTATTACGAATGAACCATCAGGAGATCAGGCTCTTAAAATTATTCCCCCAGTTACTTCAGGTGATAATATTTTTGTTCCTATTCCCATTGATTCAGATGGAAATGTTAATTTTAGAGTTTATCCCAAAAAAGGTATTCCTTCGAAAATTCAATTAGGTGTTGAGTTACCAGGAAAAAATATTATTTTTTCTGTTCCTGACATCTATATTATTAGTCATAAACCCAGTGATCAAAGTTTACTAATTTCAAGAATAATAATACCTGATCTTGATGATGGCAATCTCAGTGCTTATGGTTCAAACCTGATGTTTGATGTCAAAGTTCCTAACTATGATAGTCCATCGGATGGAGACACTGTGCTATTTTTCACCAAGGATAATAATGGAAATTCTTTTCCTTCAGTGAAAAAAATCAGAGAACCATTTTCTAGTTATTATAATTATCAAATTTATTATGATGATTTTGAAATAAATAAACCATCAGAACTGTATTATGTGGTTGTTACAGTTGATGGACGTAGCCTGTATTCGGAAAAATTAGATTTCACTTATATCGGGGGGGGAGATAATAAACCATCAGATCGAATAAATCGCGTTTTTGATAAACCTATTGTGTATTCTAGCTGGGCAGACCCTAACAGCCATCCTCCTTTGAATGAAAACGATAATGATAGAATATTATCGGAAACATACTACATTAACAGCTTAAATATAAAAAATCACAAAAATAATGGTGGTTATAGTTTATTTATAAAGTTAATAGGAACAAATGATGAAAATGATGTAAGCAAACCAAAATTCGGCGATAAAATTCATTTTAAAATGTATCTGAATGGGGGGTTGTATAATGGAGCGGGTCGATATGATAAAGATGTAAATAATTATAAAGAAATCTCTTGCGAGATTAATAAAGTTGCAGATAACAATAAAGGAAATACATCTACTACTGTTATTTATATAGATTATAACTCAATTATAGATTTTTCACATGACTCAAATCAAAATTCCGCAATAATCTATTTTGAGTACTATGTTTTGGGCGATAATGGACGAACATATAGTCATACATGGGAAAGTCGAATTGAAACAGTAGGTAGTGAACTTTGACATTTTTAATAAATTAAAAATAAAGGAATAACCATGAGTAAAAAAATTAATACTTCTGTAGAGAATAAATCAGATGTAATAATAGGCCAAACATTCTTTCTTGATATTATTTTGACTTCTGATGAACCAATCTCAAGTGATGCCAGCATTACGATAAAAAAAACGAATAATGTTGATCTTCAAGATTCCATTCCACCAATAAAGCTTTATGATAATGGAACTAAAGGCATTATAACTATTCAACTATATATTTATGATGATGTTATAGATAAAAATTTAGTTCAATTTTATATTGAGCCAGATTCGAATGCAGTAGGTTTTCCAGAACAGAGAGTCGAGTATATTGCACGAACACTTGACAAATCTTCATTGCGATTGAAAACGGGAGCTGACTTTCTAAGAGTCCCTACTCATAAAAATGTCCCTTCTGATGGGGTTGATGGACGATATTTTACTAAAGTTCATGCAAAAGTGCTAGCTGGGGATGGAACAACAGGATTATCAGGTACTCCTATTGATATAGTTGATATAGATAAAGTATATGACAGAGTCAGTTTTTATAAATCTAAGTCTGATGAAAAATCTAAAATAGAAATTAGGGATATGGTGAATTTCAATGGGTTTACCATAAACACAGACAATAACGGTTATTTAGAGTTTTATGTTTTTGCAAAACAAGAAGATGCGGTCGTCTTCAATCTTTATTCTTATATAGCGGGTGTTAGTGGTACAATTTCATCTGACAAAACTTTATATATAATTGATAGTAGTCCAGTAGATCAATCTCATACATTGATGCCTCCAGAAATTAAAGATGAAATTAATGGAAAACTACATCCAACTACAGATTCTCCAACATTTTCTGTTAAAGTACCAATGTATGATGATGCATCAAGTGATGATACGATTTTTTTCTTTGTTGATGGCTTGATGGTTGGTGATGCCATTCCATTGACAAATCTCCCAGATCAGTTGAACGATTTCCCTATACCTTATAAGAAAGCTTTTTTAGATAGTAATAAGGATTATTCGTTTTTTTACATAATTATTAAACGTTCCGCCGATAAATTTGTATCAATTCCTCAGGATGTAACATATGTAAAATATCAACATCCAATGGATAATATTTATGAAAAATGTGAGATTTACTCTAGCTATGGAGTTGATCCGAAATATTTAATTACTGAAAATGATATAGTAAATTGTAATGCAATATCTAATTATAAGCAAAATAAAGATCACGCAGGACTATTTGTAAAAATACCGGGTTCCAGTGGTTCTAATGATACAACAAAAGTCCCTTCAGGCTCTGAAGTCTCTTTAACATTGCATATAAGAGCTAAACAAAAAAGCCTGGATCAGCCTTTGGGTACAATAAAAATGCCAAATTCAGGTAATAATATAATAATAGATGTTTCCCAGACATATCTTGCAGGTACTGATTCATATGATGAGGATCATCATGGTCAGATTAATTTTTCTTATACTGTTAGTAAAGATGGAGTTGCACTTGGCAATGGTACCACCTGGAAAGGAAAAATTGATACTCAACCTGCTGCTCCGGGGTTGCAATGTGAATAACTGACATTAAATTAATGATTTTTAATAACACTCATGGCCTCTTATTTTTTATAAGAGGCCAATTTATACCTATCAGAATTTAAATATTAATTTTAGATATAGCTTGTATTTAAGACATGATTATTCCATTTGAATAACATTCAAAAATAAAAACTAGATTATATATTTTATTATTATATGCCCGTTAAAATCGCTTATTATAATCACATATTTTCTCTGATCGTCAATCATATCGATTGTCAATAAAACCATAATATCTGAATATTTTCATTTAATAATAAAAGACATAATTTACCCCTACCTCTGTCAATATCATCCGTAACATCATTTAGTTTTTAAAACGTAATTAAATACATGGTAACACATAGATTATTACACTAATATATATTATCCATTAATAAAACCTAAAAATCCACTTCCTACCTTTCTCTGTATAAAATAAACTCAGATTACTCTATAATATCGGGTGAAATTATAATTCAGTGTGATTAAAAATCATTATCACGCATCTTTATTTTATTTATTTACTTACTTTTTTTACAACTCCGTCATTACTCACAACACCATTAATTATAACAACAAAATTATATTTATGGCATGAATATGCGATAAGTTATTTTCATTAGTTAATTTCAATAATTTAATTTACACTCAATCTTCACTTTTAATTATAAATAAACTCCATATCTACCAATAAAAATAAGGATTTAATTATGAGCGGAAATAACTCTCTTCCTCTTCCTCTTTTACCTCAATCCGACAATGGCATTTTGGATCTATCTAAAATAAAAGGGGATATAATTCAAATATTCGTACCAGTAGGCTCTTATCTTATCAAAGAGGACAGTATTACGGTTCACTTTAAATTCTCAGGTAGTTCTCAAGATGCTTTCAGTGGACCAACTTTGACGATAGCTAGCATACCTAGTAATTATTACGAATTACATGTTAGTAAAGATCAACTCAAAGAACAAAAGTATGACGTTAGTTATACAACATCTGATACTGCTGAGAATATAGCTTACTCACAGTCTGTGAGTATAAATGTTATTAAACAGCCCGTAGTAACAGAAAAACCTTTTATCGTCATGGGTGCACGCTCCATTCTTTACACTTCGGCTAATGCTCTCTTTGGACCACAGTGCTTGACTGCGTGGGATGAGGAGGGAAATCCCGTGTCAGTTACTTGGCAATATAGTGATACTCCAAAAGCCAATGTAAGTTGGCAGTATAATGATAAAAATTATCACGCAACTATAAGTGATCATTTCTATGATAACGCACCAGATATACCAATAGCCGTTACTTCTCTTCCCAGTGGGAAATATATGTATATAATAAACCCCATTAATATTTTTGGTAATGGTGGTACAGCAGCCCGTGATAACCCTTTTCGAGATACTCCTCCAGGTAAACCAGTCGGTGTTCCAGAATCTTTTGCATCTAGTTTCGCCGCATTAACTGATTCCGGAAATCTATACGCCTGGGGAGCAATAGAGAGGGCGCCACAAGTGACAACTGGTGGCCTGACCGACTCGAATGTGAAAAAAGTAGTAGCATCTGGATACGGTTATGGAGCCTTACATAACGATGGCAGCATAACACTCTGGTCTACAACAACGTCGATGCACATGTCACCACCACAACAATCTCAATCTAAAAAATACATTGATCTTACAATGGGCGGTCTGAATGTCCTGGCCATGACAGAGGATGGTAATATTGATATATGGGGCATGGGAGCAAGGCAACAGCCGTCAGTGAATCTGGGACCTGCTGAAAAGACTATCCTTGTCGGAAATGATGATGCTGTCTTTGGCTTTAATACTGAAACTCAGCACTCATTATGGCTCAGAATGGATGATGAGGTTCCTAACGGTTGGTTAGGATTTCCATATTCAACGATACTAGGTCGAGACTACAGTTATCCTCGTGCAATTGTACCTGCTGGGTGTTATTTCACGTTTATCCATAAGGATGGTACAGCAGAGCTTTTAACATTCGCAGCGCCTATTCCTCCTAAATTTGATGGTATCTATCCAGTACCCGGAGATTTAGCCATTCAATCAGTTAATCCTTCTGAGTGGGATATCTTAAATGGTGAAAATGAGCTGAATATTATTGAGAACGTGCGAGGTAGAGCAATTCTGGGTACTGACAATAAGTTGACGATGACTCTGAATGTACCACCAAATCCACCTTTCGACTTCATTAAGACATACGATAATATCACAGATATATCTGGTAATTACGAATGTGTCATGTTTAGGACACAATCCTATAAAGCCCAGATATCCCATGATTACAATATAAATACACCCTCTAAGTATGAGCCACCCAGCGGATGTAATGAGAATATTGTTCAGGTAACGTGTACAGCAAATGCATGTGCTGCATTACACAAAGATGGGACAGTAACCGCTTGGGGAGAAAGCGATTTTGGCGGTGATTGTACAAATGTCAAAGATCAATTGAAAGATGTAAGGGCTATCTACGCGACAGGAAGAGCATTTGCAGCCCTGACAGCGGATAAAAGGGTCGTGACCTGGGGATATGAGCCAGGTGGCGGAAATAACAGCGAAGCAAATATTGATAATCAGATTAGCTATTCAACATATATTACAAATTAATGTACTAATTCTCATTAATATTAGCTGGTTATTCAATTTGTTCTTAAATAAATACCGCCTCTTATAGAGGTGGTATTCATCATATGTTATTTAGTGAATCCATGGGGTATAGACAAATTACTTATTACCTGTACCAAATTTAAAAATAATGAAACTGCAGATAGTATGGAGATATCCTGATTATCATAGTCGGATTCTGTCAGAAGAAAAGAAATCTCAATTGGAAAACACGAAGGCTATCCCTATCCCTATACTTATAGAACTATCGACCAGAACGGTCTATCGCACCACTTAAGTGCACACCCGTAACTGAAGGTCACCAATACAGTGCAAAATATTTTAAAACTGGCCTTTATCCTATCCATTCTCTAGCCGCCAAAAAATCATACTCTGATATTAAAGACTTTTTAAAAGTTGGCACGCTTTTCGCATTAATCTTTGCATGAGTAATTTCACAAAAATTGACTGTGCAGAGATACACAATCGCCCCTAGATAAAACAGCAGTTTTCTTGCACAGTTTTATCTGGCCGATGTAAACCAGGAGAATTCAGTATGTCCGTTGAACATGTTTTGTCCATAATTGAAGAGCATCAGGTGAAGTTTATTGACTTACGTTTTACTGATACCAAAGGTAAAGAACAACATATCACTATCCCTGCCCATCAAGTTGATGACGATTTCTTCGAAGATGGAAAAATGTTTGACGGTTCATCTATAGGTGGCTGGAAAGGTATCAATGAGTCCGACATGGTGTTAATGCCAGACCCAAGCACTGCAATGATTGATCCTTTCTTTAATGATGCCACGCTCATTATACGTTGCGATATTCTGGAACCGGGCACGATGCAAGGTTATGATCGCGATCCCCGATCCATTGCCAAACGCGCGGAAGATTTCTTGCGTGCGAGCGGCATTGCAGACACCGTTTTATTTGGACCAGAACCCGAATTTTTCCTGTTCGATGATATCCGTTTCGGGAGTTCCATCTCTGGCTCTTACTACCATATTGATGATACTGAGGCAGCATGGAACAGCGGCACACGTTATGAAAGCGGTAACAAAGGCCATCGTCCCGGCATCAAAGGCGGCTATTTCCCTGTTCCGCCAGTAGATTCCTCTCAAGACCTACGTTCAGCCATGTGTCTGACAATGGAAAAAATGGGTTTGGTGGTTGAAGCACACCATCATGAAGTTGCAACAGCCGGACAAAACGAAGTTGCCACCCGTTTTAATACCATGACAAAAAAAGCAGATGAAACCCAAATTTATAAGTATGTGGTTCATAATGTTGCCCATAAATATGGTAAGACTGCCACATTTATGCCAAAACCATTAGTCGGTGATAACGGTTCTGGGATGCACTGCCATATGTCACTATCCAAAGATGGCACTAACCTGTTTGCAGGTGATAAATACGGTGGTCTGTCTGAGATGGCGCTGTACTATATCGGCGGTATTATCAAACATGCCCGTGCATTGAATGCCTTCACGAATCCAACCACTAACTCTTACAAACGCCTGGTACCCGGCTTTGAAGCTCCGGTTATGCTGGCTTATTCTGCCCGTAACCGCTCTGCTTCTATCCGTATTCCGGTTGTAGCCAGCACTAAAGCCCGCCGTATTGAAGTGCGTTTCCCTGATCCGGCAGCGAATCCTTACCTGGCTTTTTCCGCCCTGCTGATGGCTGGCCTTGATGGCATCATCAATAAAATCCATCCGGGTGATGCAATGGATAAAAACTTGTATGACCTGCCTGCGGAAGAAGCACAAGAGATCCCAACTGTGGCTTCTTCTTTAGAAGAGGCTTTGGCTGCATTGGATGCAGATCGCGAATTCCTGACACGCAGTGGTGTTTTCACCGATGATGGAATTGATGCTTATATCAATTTATTACAAGGTGAAGTTGAACGTGTCCGTATGGCTCCACATCCTCTGGAGTTTGAACTGTATTACAGTGTGTAATGCTGAATATTGTACTTGATGATATTACTGTGATTCATTTTTTGTTGCCGTGAAACTTTGACCCATCTTCGGATGGGTTCTTTTCCGGTGCATATAAGCAGGTTCACATTGTACGTAATGACTCTTATTCCGAAGGAGTCAAAATACATTCTTAACAGAAAGCCCATTGAGTTGCTTAGATAGGCTACAATGCACCAAAAAAGTGCAGAGATTGAATGACAATGGTTGATTTGCCCGATGCAGAACAGATTCTCGACTCACAGATAAACAGTGTCTTAGTGCTGGATAATGATTTGATTATCCGTTATGCCAATCATTCTGCAATGCAACTTCTGGCACAAAGTTCACGTAAGTTATTCGGCACACCCCTTCCAATTCTGTTTAGCTATATCTCATTGGATACAGAATTGATGCGTTCTAGTTTGATAAGCGGCCATGGCTTTACCGATAACGAAGTCATATTGGTGATTAATAATCACTCTCACGTGATGTCGCTCAGTGCCCAGCCAATTTCCGAACAGTTTATTCTGCTGGAACTAGCACCTATGGATAGCCAGCGACGTTTAAGCCAAGAGCAGATTCAACAAGCACAGCAGGCAGCTGCGCGGGAATTGGTTCGGGGGCTGGCACATGAAATCAAAAATCCCCTTGGCGGGTTACGAGGAGCCGCACAACTGCTCGCCAAGGCACTGCCAGAACCATATTTGCGGGAATATACTCAAGTGATCATTGAACAGGCTGACAGACTACGTGTTCTTGTTGATCGGTTGCTGGGACCACAGCATCCCGGAACCCAAACCCGACAGAGCATCCATCATGTGGTCGAGCGTGTTTATCAATTAGTTTCATTGGAAATGCCTGCCAATGTCACGCTGATCAAAGATTATGATCCCAGCCTGCCTGAGTTAGCCCACTACCCTGACCAAATTGAGCAGGTATTACTGAATATTACTCGCAATGCCCTGCAAGCTCTGGGCGAAAAAGACGGTACGATTACTCTGAGGACAAGAACAGCATTTCAGGTTACCTTACAAAGTGAGCGTTACCGTCTGGCGGCCAGAATTGATGTTGAAGACAATGGGCCTGGCATCCCACCCAATATTCAGGACACACTTTTTTACCCTATGGTCAGTGGGCATGAAAGTGGAACTGGACTTGGGTTATCCATCACACGTAATCTTATTACTCAGCATGCCGGAAAAATCGAATTCACCAGTTGGCCGGGGCATACGGAATTTTCCATTTACCTGCCTATCAAGAAATAACTGATCAAACTGATCAAGAAGTAGAGGGCGACAATGCAACGAGGAAAAGTCTGGGTCGTTGATGATGACAGCTCTATCCGTTGGGTACTTGAACGGGCACTGAGTGGCGCAGGAATGGAATGCGCCTGTTTTGAAGACGCTGATACTGTACTGGCTGCACTGTCACAGGGCAGCCCTGAAGTTCTGCTTTCAGATATCCGTATGCCCGGGCTGGATGGGCTGAGCCTACTCAATCAGATCAAACAGAGTCATCCACAACTTCCGGTCATCATTATGACCGCTCATTCTGATTTAGATGCCGCCGTTAG
The DNA here is from genome assembly GCF_963897815.1 of Xenorhabdus sp. Sc-CR9. NCBI lineage: Bacteria > Pseudomonadati > Pseudomonadota > Gammaproteobacteria > Enterobacterales > Morganellaceae > Xenorhabdus > Xenorhabdus sp. Sc-CR9. The sequence continues at coordinate 81,112 of NZ_CAWQTY010000222.1, read as the reverse complement.
TGCTTATCAACACGGTGCATACGATTATCTGCCAAAACCCTTCGATATTGATGAAACCGTTGCACTGGTTGAGCGGGCACTGAGCCACTATCGCGAACAGCATCAATCTTCCTCCCATCCGCAAGTGGCTGGATCTGTTTCGGACATGATCGGTGAAGCGCCAGCCATGCAGGACGTATACCGGATTATCGGTCGCCTCTCCCGTTCTTCTATCAGCGTATTGATCAATGGGGAGTCTGGCACGGGAAAAGAACTGGTTGCTCATGCTCTTCACCGCCATAGCCCACGCGCTTGTGCACCGTTTATTGCCTTGAATATGGCAGCAATTCCAAAAGATTTGATTGAATCTGAGCTGTTTGGTCATGAGAAAGGGGCTTTTACGGGAGCAAACCAGGTTCGTCAAGGGCGTTTTGAACAAGCCAATGGCGGCTCGCTGTTTTTGGATGAAATTGGCGATATGCCGCTGGATATCCAGACTCGTTTACTGCGGGTGCTGGCGGAGGGGCAATTCTATCGAGTTGGGGGCTATGCTCCGGTGAAGGTGGATGTTCGTATCATTGCCGCCACTCACCAGAATCTTGAACAACGGGTTGCAGAAGGAAAATTCCGGGAAGATCTCTACCATCGCCTGAATGTCATTCGTGTTCAGCTACCCCCATTGCGGGACAGAGTGGAAGATATTCCTCGTCTGACGCATCATTTTCTGCAACAAACAGCCAAAGAGTTAGGCGTTGAAGCCAAAGTACTGCATCCCGCGACTGAAATCGCTTTGATGAACCTCCCATGGTCAGGAAATGTCCGTCAATTGGAAAACGTCTGCCGTTGGCTGACAGTGATGGCTGCCAGCAAGGAAATACTGGTACAAGATCTTCCCTCGGACCTGATAGGCAATCAATCAACTGAGCAAGCAGAAAGCCCACCTCTTTCACACTCAGTTTCCTCTGAAAGCTGGTCTCAACTGTTGGCTGAATGGGCAAAACATGCCTTAAAAGAGGGAAAAGCAGATCTTCTCTCCGATGCGTTGCCATTACTGGAGCGGACACTGCTTAATTGTGCACTGGAATATACCAATGGCCATAAACAGGAAGCCGCCCGCTTATTGGGCTGGGGTAGAAATACGATAACGCGGAAATTGAAAGAATTGGAATAGACAGTTGGAATAGATAGTAAGACAAGAAAGCTCACACTACGAGCTTTCTCACTTCTGACTGACTTATATTACCCGCGAAAACTGTCTCTGACGCACCTGATTACGCAGATAGCTATCAAAACACATACAAATATTACGGATCAGAAGACGCCCTTTTGGTAATACCTGAATCTGTGATTCTGTCACTTCAACCAGCCCATCTCCGGCCAGCGGTGCCAGTAATTGCAAATCTTCGGCGAAATAATCAGCGAAGTTCAGCCCATAATGCTGCTCAATGTCCGCAAAATTCAACCGGAAGTTACAGATCAAATCCTTGATCACATCACGACGGATACAATCATCCTGCGTTAGTGCCAAACCACGCCATAATGCATGGCCTTGCTCTTCCACTGCTGAATAGTAGGCTTTCAGATCTTTCTGGTTTTGTACATAACTGTCCCCCAGCATACTGATGGCTGAGACTCCCATTCCCAGTAAATCGCACTCACCTTGTGTCGTGTATCCCTGAAAATTGCGATGCAAAATGCCTTCGCGCTGAGCAACCGCCAGTTCATCATCAGGACGGGCAAAGTGATCCATACCAATAAACTGATAGCCATTGCCTGTCAGAGTCGCAATGGTTTCCTGCAAGATATCCAGTTTCTGCATTGCACCCGGTAGATCCTGCTCCTTGATTTTACGCTGCGCGGCAAACAGACTTGGCAAATGTGCATAGTTAAATACACTCAGGCGATCGGGCGACAACGCCAGCACTCGCTGCAATGTAAAGGCGAAACTCTCAGGTGTCTGCTTTGGCAGGCCATAAATCAAATCAATGCTGGTGGATGTAAAACCGGTTTCACGGGCACGATTGATCAGCTCAAAAATAAACGCTTCGTCCTGCTCACGATTTACCAAACGCTGCACGTCTTTATTGAAATCCTGCACCCCCATACTGAGGCGGTTAAAACCTTCATGGCGCAGGTGATCAACAACATCAAGTTCAATTTCACGCGGATCAATTTCAATGGAAAGCTCGGCATCGGGCAAAAAATAGAAGTGGCTGCGCAGTATCGACATTAACCGACTAATCTGCGCCTTATCCAAATATGTCGGTGTTCCTCCGCCCCAGTGCATCTGGCTGATTTTCCGTTGGGAGAACAATTTAGCCCGGGACGCAATCTCTTGTTCCAGCACATTTAGATATTCATCCGCCTTGTGTTTTTGACGAGTAACCAGCTTGTTGCAGCCACAGAAATAGCACAGCTTATGGCAAAACGGGATGTGGATATAAAGAGAAAGCGGGCGATCAGGATAACGGGCAGCAGCCTGCGCAAAAGCAACGCTATCATATTGCGGGTTAAACTCCAATGCTGTTGGATATGAAGTATAACGAGGCCCTGAATAGTTGTATTTCTGGATCAAAGGCAGATCCCAAACAATGGCTTGCTCTGGCATGCTTATTCCTTCCGCTGTTTACGCCCATCAAAACGCAACTTTTTCATCGAGTTGAAATGTCGTGTCATGATGATACTGCGCAACCGACGTTTACGTTGCGATAGCCACCATAGTTTACCTAATAACCATAATAAATAACATACAAATACTATGGTTATTAGGATGAACCCACCTTTTACAATCACAATTCATTGAAGCAGGAATTATTTACCCTTCAACAACTGCATGATATCTTCCTGCCGTTCCTCTTCTTCGCTGTCATCATCTTCTGGATTGATACCCAACTCTTCCATCAGAACGTCAATCCGGTCGAGTGTATTATCAACATAGGCGTTGTCTTCCTCAGACAGTTTTTCGCCCTGCTCAAGACGCTCTAACAAGCCATCCAGACGCTCGTCATTTTCCAGCATTGCCAGTTCTTCCTGCGGGGACAAACGAGGCTCTGGTTTCTCCTCAACAGGCTTAGTGACTGGTTTCACCTGCGTTTCTTTTTCGCCAATGACCAGAGGAACCGGAACTTTACTGCCAATACGCGGATCTTTTTCCTGATTGCTTGCTGAACGTTTTTTATCTCTGCCATCACCGTTACTACGGCTGCCTGTCTGGTTACCACGGCGTTTTTTCTGGCGTTTGCGTTCGCGCCCTTCTGCATCCAGCTCTGCGCGACTTTTTCTTTTTTGCTTACCAGCGGAAGGCTTCGCTGGTGTTTTTTTCTTTAACGGGCTCATAGCTTGTGACTCAACTCGCTTTTATCAAGATATTTTCGGCGGAATCTAACAGAAACCACCTATAACATCCAATGTCATTCACTTATAGCTTAAAGTTCGGCTAATATTCTAATTAACTTTAACTCAAATAATTGATCATTAACCACCATGCGTTTTTTTGATACTTCTTCTTACCGCATGCCATTGTATCTTTGGGTCACTGGTTATGCTGTGTTATGGATAATAGCAAGCTACTTTCTCGATCCCACCGTTCCTTATGATGCCGTAGAAGCCTTGAACTGGGGCACCAATGGCGAGTGGGGTTCCCCAAAAAACCCGTGGTTAGTCGGTGCTATAATGCTCCCTGCTATCCATATCAGCAATATATCGCTCAGCTTTTATTGGTATTTTGTCCACTTTGTTGCCATTGCCATCGGGATGCTTGGTGTCTGGCAGCTGGCTTTCCGACTGACAGATAAAATCATTCTGGCATGGCTTGCCATGTTAACGCTGAATCTGTCCGGTATCATCAACTTTGATATCATTCCTTATAACGATAATTACCTTTTGGTCATGCTATGGCCGTGGTCGCTGCTGCTTTTCCTGCGCGCCATTGATGATCATCCCAAATGGTGGCTGGCTTTCGCACTCACAACCGGGCTGGCAACAATGGCGAAGTACTCTTCCCTTGCCATTATCGGTTCTGTCTTTTTGATCTCCCTGTTCGTGCCAAAAGTGCGGCGCAATTATCGGCAGCCCCTGTTTTATCTCGCCATTATCCTGTGGCTCGCACTGGTTTTACCGAATCTCTGGTGGCTGGTGAATAACGACTTTGCCGCGTTCAAGTGGGTCGATTCCCAAATTAAGGCAGGATTCAATCTGCATACCACCCGTGCAATGCTTTCTGTGTTTTACCCGCTGATTATTGTCAGTGTGATTACTTATATGCTGGGTGGTCGGATTGGCTGGCCTAAGAAACAATCCAACAAGCTGGTCAATATCATTATCCTGCTGCCTCTCCTGATTATTTACGGCTGGTTCTCTTTCAATCAGGGCGGGCGCATGACTGAGTGGGTGCAGCCTTTTATGATCGTTGCGCCAGCTTTGTTGGTCGGGTCAATAACGGTATATCCTCATAAATCTCTGCAAGGCACATTACGGGGACTGACCGTGTTCGGCATATTGGTGTTGATTGGCTATTCCAGCGTAATGGTGGCAAATATCCGTGGAGCCGGTCAGAAATTTGTCGGGATAAAAGACTTTACCCGTCAGCTTGATCAGCGCTGGAGTGAACAGCATTCAACACCTTTGTATTACGTGGGTGGGGAATATTTACATGAATGGATGACGTTCTACAGCCACTATCGCCCGGAAACAATACAACTCTGGAAATTAAATGGTGGCCCGCCACCGAATATCTACAATCGCCATATCAAAGAAAAAAATATTGTGGAACATGGCGCATTACTGGTGGGAGAGCGGGGGAAAACCTGCGCGGAGGAAAATTTCGGGCATACACTCAAGGAATGGCCGGCATTAATAATCAGTCATAAGGAAGAGTTTTCTTTTCAGCCCCAGCCAAACTCTGAAGTAGAACCAGTTTGTATTAGTTTTGTGGCACCTGAAAATATTCAGTCACATTAACCAAAAAAAGCCTGACATGGAAATATACTGTCAGGCTTTTATCACCATTTTAAGGGTGCTCAGCGGGCATCCACAAACACCATTTTCAATACAAACAACAATGTCACCACGATCACACAGGAACCGATTTCACGCCATTTTCCGGTTCCCAGTTTCATAGCGCAGTAGGCGATAAAACCCAGTGCAATCCCTTCTGTGATGGAAAAACTAAATGGCATCATGACTGCGGTAATAAATGCGGGAACAGATTCAGTCAGATCGTCCCATTTCACCCGTGTCAGGCTGGATGTCATCAAAACACCGACATAAACCAGCGCTCCTGCTGTGGCGTAAGCAGGAACCATACTCGCCAGCGGAGAGATAAATATCACCAACAGGAACAAGATACCCACCACAATCGCCATCAATCCAGTACGACCGCCTACAGAAACACCGGAAGAGCTTTCAACATAGGCAGTAACGGAAGAAGTCCCGACGTAAGAGCCTGCTACCGAGCTGATACTATCCACATATAATGCTTGTTTCATGCGCGGAAATTTACCATTGCTGTCAGCAAGCCCTGCTTTATCTGTCACACCAATCAAGGTGCCGGAAGAGTCAAACAAGTTCACCAGCATGAATGAGAAGATAACGCCTGCCAAAGTGATATCCAGCGCACCTTTCACATCAACGTTACCCACCACACTCATCACACTGGGCGGCAGATCAAAAATACCGTGATACTCCACATATCCCATCATGAAGCCGATAGCGGTCGTCACGATGATGGAGATCAACACTGCCGCATGAAAATTGCGTGCCGCTAAAATGGCAATGATAAAAAAGCCCAATATGCCCAACAGAACATTATGGGAAGCAAAATTGCCAATTGAGACGATCGTGTCGGGATTTGGCACGATAATACCGGCATTTTTCAGCCCCATCATGGCAATAAACAGGCCGATACCGCTGGTAATTCCCACCCGCAGGCTTAATGGAATATTGGCTATCATCCAATAGCGGATTTTAAAGACAGTTAAGATCAATAATCCCACTGCCCCCCAAAAAATAGCTCCCATCGCGACTTGCCATGAAATACCCATTGCACCAACGACGACAAAAGCGAAAAACGCATTCAGTCCCATCGCAGGAGCAACGGCTACAGGCAAGTTTGCCATTAATCCCATCATGATACTGCCTGCCGCAGCAATTAAGCAGGTAGTGACAAACACAGCCTTAATATCCATTCCTGCCACCGCCAATATCTGCGGGTTAACAAAGACAATATAAACCATGGTCAGAAAAGTTGTCAGCCCCGCAATTATTTCGGTACGAACTGTCGTTCCATGTTCCTCTAATTTAAACATGCGCTGAAGCAAGCCCTGACGGTTTGCAGAACCAGAAGTTATTGTGCTCATGTAATGTTGTTTCCCAAAAAAAGAATTTTTCGATTTATCCTACAGGAAACCCATACAAATCGTTACTCTGAAAATGTAAAAAAAGAAAACGTTTGCGTTGATGACAATCAATGAGTTAAATAACACCATGATTCTTTAGGAAATTCATTCTATGGCGATATTTTATTCGTTATTCTGTCTGATTATCTTATGCCAAGCTAAGAAAGAGTGTAATTCTCTGAGGTAGCGGCTGTAATATTCCGTATTTAAGATAAAGAATATCAGTAGGAAATCGAAAGCAATAATGCCCAAAGAGATATTGCTGTAATTCAACACACCAGCAACAAATTTTAATCCCACCAATAGAGCAAAAATAACGATAAAAAGATAACGGGCTAAAGCTAGCATCTTAAATCCTGATGTTACTCCCCGATATGTCAGCAAGATGGGTAAAGGAGCAAAAACAATGGCAACTGCGACGGCAGAAAATAAGATGGGCAGATCTTCCCTGTTATCAAAATAAGAAAACAACATAAATGTCGCCATCACATACACTTTTAACAATAAAATCGTCACCAATGATGTCATCAACACCGCTTTTTTCGGAACACTAAATTCCAACAGATGTTGATATTTATTTAATCTTCTTTCTGACAGTAAAGCAGGATCATTACTTTCCACTCTCTGATTAAGTTCACTACTTTCCTTTAACGTCTTATTGAGATTTATATTGAGTATACAATATCGCCAAAACCTCTTGAACACATTGGCATTAGGGGAATTAATATGACTTTCATCGGTATCATCTTCAGTTATTTTATCTACGCTTTTTCTCAGCAGATGGTTCGTTGTTTTAAACCACAATATTTCTGTCATGGCTTGAGAAAAAGCAGCACTGTTAATGATCACCCGATTCGAGAAGAAATTAAAAAAAACGATAATCAATAAATACCATTCGTGGTGCATATAATAGACAAAGTAATCAAGCAAAAGAATGCTCAAGGCAAATACAATACTCAATGTATTCATAGCGTTGAGGGTTTTTAAAGCGGAGATATTACCTCTATAAGCATAAAGTGCCAGCAAAGAAACCACCGAAATAATAAACATATTGGCAGAGCGAATAAATCCTGCTTGATCAGAAGAAAAATAAAAATCATAAAGAACAATCACTAATATTATATAAGAAACAAATGTCAGTATAGGAAACAAAGCCAATAATATACTCTCTTCTGAAGATCTATTTATAGATGCTTTTTCTTTAAGTCTAATGAAATCATCCGCTTGGGTAAGTGAACAATCATCACTTTTTATTCTTTTCTCTATATTTTTATACAGATTAAAAATATGCTTGAATTGGTTGTTAGTTAATATTTCTATTATATTCATATTAGCATTCCTGTTTGACCCTATTTTTCCACCGATTGATTTTCTCTTTTTTGATCCCTTATTTTTTTACGTTTTGCCAATTTCAACGCTCTTGAATATTCTCTTAATTGTTTTTTATTAAGCCCTTGTATTTTATTCATCTCTTTTCTATCAATAATAATTGCTATTCTATAGCGCATGTTAGCTAATATAAAATCAGTATAATAACGACTGTTCAATGTTATTTTTATCACAAAACAACATACTGCTATAAAGATAAAATAAATAGAGGAAACGTTAGATGTCTTATTAGAGAATATAATAAACAAACTAGAAAAAAATACAATATAATTTAAATAATTACGTATAACCGAACCATAATAATAACCTTTTAAAGTAAATCCGACATGTAAAAATGAAACACAAGCAGCAATAACTAAAGTTAACATGAAAAAAGTAGCCATTATTTCATGACTAGGATTTTTTATAAGTAATACAGGCAGGGCTGCTGCCACACCAGAGAAGAAAAACAGATAAACCATAGCAATAATAGATATCAAAAGCCTTATCTTATACTGACCCGAAGAACAAAAGTATTTCTTATAGTCTCTAACATCCAGTATAATATTTTCTAATGCTGGATCATTATTTCTTATCATATTTTCTAACTCTTTCCCTTTATAAAAGAGTTCTCTTAAACCTGCATCAAAAATAAATTCTTTTATTTTCATATAATTTTCTAAACGCCCAAAATATTTATACAACAAACCCGATTAACCATAAGGTTAAGCTCAATAAATTATTGATTCTTCATAAGCAATAGAATAGATAGTACCAATAATATAATTTCCTGATTTTAATATATTATCTGGATTTCGGATTGAGCCTGTCATACCACTTCCTACAAATCCACTACCTGCTATAAGTGAGTCTTTAAGATGCTTTCGTAACGTTTTTTGTATCTCTTCTGTAGGGTAACGTTTGATATATTTCCCTTGCTCTATAGCTCTTTTTATTACTTGGTTAGATATTCCTGGATTGTTATGTCGCATAATTTCTTCAGTTAAGCGTTTTCTTTCATGTCTTGGCATACTTTTCAGCCACTCTGATGCCTTACGAGGAGAAGTGGCCTTCATTATCTTATAGGTTTGATAAGCTTCCTTTAATGCCGCAGATCCAGATGCAAGAGAGGTTATATCCAAAATTGTAGTCGTTGTAACATACCAATTCTGTGAATCTAACCACGCAATATGTTCTACTCCTTCATTTCCATTAGCAGTAAGCTGATAAACTCTGTATCCTCCATTTATGCATTGAACAGCCGTCGCAGTAAATCCGCTATAAGCTAAAATCACACCAGCCGTACTACCACCTCCAGTAAATGGTATCGCCGCACCTGATCCTAGTCCACCCAATACACTTAATACAGCCCCACCACACGAAAGTGCCGTAGAACCAATTTCCAACATCAAACTGGGTTCTGAAACCGTTTTTTTCAGCTCAACTTCTGGAGCTACACCTGAATCGAGATTAAATATAATAATATGCGTTAATTCAGAAGAAACTTGACTGCCGCGTCTTTTCGATGGTCTGACCAAATAGCGCTTATACAAACCATCTGAATAGATAATTCCGGCACCATAAAAATCACGGTGGCAATCCAATGCATCAGCTATCGCCTTAAAATCTATATCAGCAGCACCACGAGTCCCCAGAAGATTTGAATACTGTAAACTCGGCAGCTTACTTTCATTAAATTCATTCCTTAATTGTGACGTAAGACTTTCAAATCGCATTTTAATCACCACTCGTGATTGTTAATTAATAAACTGTTTCTTCCCAAGCACAATATCCAGATGTGCCTGCTGCATGATGCTGACAAACAATATCTTTATATTTTACTGAAACAACTTCTTCTGGTTGCTGATCATTATGATTAATCGAGTGCGGGTACTGAACATTCAAACTTATTAACTTTGCATTACGCAAATTAACCGAATAATAACGTTCCTGACCACCTGCTTGTGATGTTCGATAAAAGTCAAACATCAGGTCAAGCTCCTCATTATTTGAAATTGCCATCATTAATAACGGAGATGATTTATCCAGAGGCTTTATAAATTTAACCGGTTGATGGGCCACATTCTGTGAACGAGAAATGCCATGATTGAATTGTAATACAAAAAGTTGATCTTCATGGCCTAACTGAAATTTATTACCAATAGAATCCAGTGTCGAGCATCCTTGAGAAATCAATCCCTGGAGTTTTCCTTTAACCGTTACATAAATCGAATTTGCCATATTATATTAATCCTTGAATATTATTATCTTGTGGTTACTTCGTTATGATAGCATAAAATTCAACCACAAAATATAAACCAAATCTTAAAAACCAGACCAGCAACATAAATAAAAATATTTCTCTTCAATAAGAAAAATATCAGTCTAGCAAAAGGAATAAAATTAGAGTTTTTTCGATTAATCTAAAAAAATTCCCTGCTACAGGACAGGGAATGAATACAACTGCAAAAATATCTTTCAACTTAAGATATTAATTCTGTGGAACCACCTTGATTGTTTTTTTACGCCAAAATCCGAAAAGTGCTGTTTTTTCACGTTTCACGGAGAAGTGACGTGCAATGTAATTGGCAATTAACTCCAGTGATAAGCACATGACAAAATAAACCAACGCAACGAACAAAAAGACTTCCATCGGATAAACCATGCTGCGGTTATTCACTTGAGTCGCCAAAAATGATAATTCCGCTACGCCAACAATATAGGCCAGCGAAGTATCTTTAATTAACGCAATCCATTGGTTGATGAATGAAGGCATCATCATGCGCAATGCCTGCGGTAAAACGATATACCACAATACTTCCCACCGGTTGAATCCCAGTGATAATCCCGCTCGCCATTGGCCTTCGCCAATCGCCAAGATTCCCGCTTTAACGCCATGAGCCAGATAAGCCGAGGTAATCAGTGCCAGTGCGCAAACGACAGTCGTGATTTCAGGAATCTCCATGCCCAATACCACAGGCAACAGGAAATATGTCCAGAAAATCAGCATGATGACCGGAATAGCCCGGAAGAAACCCAGCATGGCTGCCAGCAGGTTGACCCAAAATCCGTGCAGCATCGCCAGTGCAACACCAGCCACAATCCCCAGTACAACAGAGATCCCTCCGGCCATGATACTGATTGACAGCGTTAAAGCCGCACCTTCCAATGGCCCATCAGGAAAGGTTCCCAACAGCAAATAGCGCCAGTTTTCTGCAATAACAGTAAAATCCATATCAGTATCCCCTCGCTAATGTTCTCTGCTGGTGCCACTGTCCCCAGCCTTCCATCACGGCGATAATGGCGATATAAAGCACGGTCGCAACACCAAAGGCCTCAAAGGTCTGCAAGGATTGGGTTTCTACCTGACGGGAAGCATAGGAGAGTTCAGCAACACCAATTGCCATCGTTAATGAAGAGTTTTTGACAATATTCATGTACTGCCCCAACAATGGCGGCATGGCTATTTTCAGTGCCTGTGGCAGCACAACATGGCGCATAGCCTGCCAGCCCCTTAAGCCTAGCGCATGGGCTGCGTATTTCTGCCCCCGTCCGACCCCCTGAATGCCCGCTCGTAACTCTTCCGCCACAAAAGGTGCGGAATAGAGCGTTAAACCGATAAAGCCCGCCAAAAACTCGAAGGATGGCCATTCCAGTGTCAGGCCACACATTGTTGCTTTATGAGGCGTATTCAGCCATATCATCGCATCTTGCGGCAAAATCTGACCGGATGCGAAGTACCAGAAAAATAGCTGTACCAACAAGGGAGTATTGCGAAATACCGTTGTGTAAGCCGTGACCAGCCAGCGCAATGGCTTAATCTGGCTATCCCGCGCGGCAGCAATCAAGAAACCCAGTAAGGAGGAGGAAACAATGGCACAGGCAGAAAGCCACAGGGTGACCAAAAAACCCTGCCAGAGCCATTGCAGATATTCAGGAGCCAGTAAGTGCTCAGTCATAAACTGTTCAAACATATCATTCACCGCATAAACAAACAGCAAAGCCCCGCAGTGACGGGGCTGGTTTCAGGCACTATTTCTATATACCCAAAGGATTTTATATACCCAATGGATTTCGGGTTGCAGCTTGCAAGACAAAAGGTATAAAGGATTACGGTTTTGCCTGACTCTCTAATGGAGCGAATTTAAAGTCGCCACGCGGCTGGGATGATTTAGTTTCCGGGCCAAACCAGCGGTTGTAAATTTTCTCCGCTTCGCCCTCTTTCTCCAGTTTCAATAACGTCTGGTTAACCGCACCAATCAGGCGCCCTTCTCCTTTGCTGGCCGCTACTGACTGATATTCGCGGGTAATGCTGAAAGGTGAAATTTCAAAGTCGGCTTTCTGGGCTTCAGGAACATTCGCCAGCAAGCCAACCAGCTTTGCATCATCCTGCGTGATCGCTTGAACATTGCCGTTTCTCAGGGCAGCGAATGCCAGTGGTGTATCGTCATAAGAGATAACTTTTGCCGTTGGGTAACGCTCACGTAGCGTGATTTCCTGTACTGTTCCCTTATCTGCCCCGATACGCAATTTGGCGATATCGTCAGGGTTGGTCAGAACGCCTTTGCGGGCAATAAATTTCTGGCCGGTGGCAAAGTAAGGAATGGAGAAATCAACTTGTTTTGCGCGTTCGTCAGTAATCGTGAAATTAGCAGCAATCAGATCAATTTTCTTGGACGAGAGCAGAGGAATACGGTTTGCCGGATTGGTCGGGCGCAATTCCAGCTTCACGCCCAAATCACTGGCAATCGCATTAGCGATATCCACATCATAGCCTGCCAGCTTTTTCGTTTGAGGGTCGATAAAACCAAATGGTGGGTTACTGTCAAATACCGCAATGCGTACCTTGCCGGCTTTTTTAATGTCATCAAGTTTATCTGCCTTTGCTACACCAGAAACCAGTGCCAAACTGGTCAACAGTACAGTAATCGCTACGCGAGATTTATTGCGAATTTTCATTGAACACCCCTGTTGGTTATTAATTTTTATATGACCAACAAAAGCTATCAATTTCGATATAGCACCTGAAATCATATAAAATGATATATTTATTCCTTTATGGAATATAAAAAGAAACGCCGGAGGAAAATTTCAGCGTTTCAAATGGTTAAAGTTACTCTTTTTGGGTTAATAGTTTTTCCAGTTTATCTCCACCCACGTGACGGAAATCCTGTCCTTTAACGTAATAGAAGATAAATTCACAAATATTCTGGCAACGATCACCAATGCGCTCAATGGATCGGGCGCAGAAAAGTGCGGTCATTACATTCGGAATGGTTCTGGGATCTTCCATCATGTAAGTCATTAGCTGCCGGACAATGCCTTCGTATTCCTGATCAACTTTTTTATCTTCATGATAAATACGAACCGCTTCTTCCAGATCCATACGGGCAAACGCATCCAAAACATCATGTAACATTTGGATAGTATGGTTGCCCAACGATTCAAGGCTGACCAGCAGGGATTGCTGCTGATGTGAAAACTTTTCAAGGGCGGTCTGGCAGATTTTATTGGCTACATCGCCAATGCGTTCCAGTTCAGCAATGGTCTTTGAGATCACCATGATTAGACGCAGGTCGCTGGCGGTCGGTTGCCGCTTTGCAATGATGCGGACGCAGGCTTCGTCAATAGACACTTCCATCATGTTGACTTTCTGGTCATCTTCAATCACTTGCTGTGCCAGCGTTTCGTCCTGATTGTGCATTGCCAGAATGGCTTTTCTGAGCTGTTCTTCCACCAGCCCGCCCATTGTCATCAATTCCGTGCGTATATGCTCCAGTTCAGCGTTAAACTGACCGGAAATGTGTTTGCTGAGATTCAGATTATCCATAGTGTGCTATACCCCGTATCAACCGTAACGACCCGTAATGTAATCTTCGGTCTGTTTCATCTTCGGTGTGGTGAACAACCTGTCGGTGTTACTGAATTCAATCAGTTCACCGAGGTACATAAATGCCGTGTAATCAGAACAGCGGGCCGCCTGCTGCATATTGTGGGTAACAATCACAACGGTATATTCCGATTTCAGTTCACTGATCAACTCTTCTATACGACCGGTAGAAATTGGGTCAAGTGCCGAACAAGGCTCATCCAGCAACAAGACTTCAGGGCGGATCGCGATCCCGCGGGCTATGCACAGGCGCTGTTGCTGACCACCGGAAAGACTATATCCACTCTGGTGCAGTTTATCTTTGGTCTCATTCCACAATGCTGCCTTTGTCAGTGCCCACTGGACACGTTCATCCATCTCAGCCCTTGGCAACTTTTCAAATAAGCGCACGCCGAAAGCAATGTTGTCATAAATGGACATCGGAAATGGCGTCGGTTTCTGGAATACCATCCCGACCTTAGCGCGCAACAAGGCAATATCCTGCTTATCCATCAGAATATCGGTGCCATCCAGAATGATTTCACCTTCTGCTCTCTGTTCACCGTACAGTTCATACATTTTGTTGAACGTGCGCAACAATGTGGATTTGCCACATCCTGACGGCCCGATAAATGCCGTTACTTTGTTCTGCGCGATATCCAGCGTGATGTTTTTCAGCGCGTGAAATTTGCCGTAATAGAAGTTCAGATCACGTACCTGAATTTTGCTCCCTGCGATTTCGCTTACCGGAATGTCATTAGCCTTATTCATCAGAGTTCTCTTTACCTATAACTTTACCTATAGAAACGTTCGTGCTTCTTCTTCGCAAACAGCACACGCGCCACAATATTAATCAGCAGTACGCACAGAGTAATCAGCAATACGCCCGCCCATGCCAGTTGCTGCCACTCAGAGAAGGGACTCATGGCAAACTTGAAGATAGTGACAGGCAGGTTCGCAATCGGCTGGCTGAGATCTGTGCTCCAGAATTGGTTGGAAAGTGACGTGAACAGCAATGGTGCCGTTTCACCGGCAATACGGGCAATTGCCAGCAATACACCGGTAATAATACCGGATATCGACGCTTTTAATGTAATGGCAGAGATCATTTTCCATTTTGGTGTCCCCAGCGCATAAGCCGCTTCACGCAGGTTATCGGGTACCAGTTTCAGCATATTTTCTGTCGTGCGGATAACGATCGGAACCTGCAACAACGCCAGTGCGATAACACCCGCCCAACCGGAGAAATGTTGAACTTTCATCACGACAACCGTGTAGACAAACAACCCGACCACAATTGATGGCGCAGAAAGCAGGATATCATTAATAAAGCGGATAATTTCTGCCAGCCACGAACGACGACCATATTCTGCCAGATAGATCCCCGCCATAATGCCCAATGGTGTGCCGAAAACGGTCGCCCAGAAGATCAGCAGCCCACTGCCGACGATGGCATTTGCCAGCCCGCCACCCGCAGTATTGGGAGGCGGTGTCATTTCGGTGAACAACGCCAGCGACATGCCATCAATGCCTTTGGTGACGGTGGAAATTAAGATCCAGCTCAGCCAGAACAGACCAAATGCCATGGTTGCCATGGATAACATCAACGCAATGCGGTTTTTCTGGCGGCGCCATGACTGCATACGACGACGGCTGTTCATATCAACTTCATTGAGTGTGCCAACGATATGCGGCTGTTGGTTCTGGATGGTTGTCATCTCAGCGTCCCTCATTTTTTGCCAGACGCATCATCATCAATTTTGACAATGCCAACACAATAAAAGTGATCACAAACAGGATCAGCCCCAGCTCCATCAATGCCGCGGTATGCAGGCCGGATTCAGCCTCGGCAAATTCGTTCGCCAACGCAGAAGTAATGCTGTTTCCGGGCATGTACAGAGATAAACTGTCAAGCTGGTAGGTATTACCGATGATAAAGGTCACGGCCATTGTTTCTCCCAAGGCACGGCCAAGCCCCAGCATCACGCCGCCAATCACACCATTTTTGGTGTAAGGCAGAACGATATGCCAAATCACTTCCCATGTTGTACAACCTATTCCATAAGCGGATTCTTTCATCATGACCGGCGTTTGCTCAAACACATCACGCATGACAGAAGCGATATAGGGAATAATCATGATGGCAAGAATGATACCCGCTGCCAGAATGCCGATACCAAAGGCGGGACCGGAAAACAGTTCGCCCACAATAGGGATACTCGATAGCACATCACCCACGGGTTGCTGGAAATAAGTGGCAAACAGCGGGGCAAAGACAAACAATCCCCACATGCCATAAACGATACTCGGGATAGCCGCCAACAGTTCAATGGCTATGCCCAGCGGACGCTTCAGCCAATTCGGTGCCAGCTCCGTCAAAAACAATGCGATGCCAAAGCTCACCGGAACCGCAATAATCAAGGCAATCAATGAGGTCATCAATGTGCCATAAATCGGAACCAGTGCACCAAACACGCCTGCTGGCGCATCCCAGTCTTTGCTCCACAAAAAGGCAACGCCGAATGTCTGTATACTTGGCCAAGAAGCAATAATCAATGAAATGATAATGCCCCCCAGAAGGAATAAAGTCAGCAGCGCTGCCAGTCTAACCAGAGCGCTGAAAATAATATCGCCATTTTTACTTGGTGCTTTCAGTGCCGTTTTACGTTCGGCCATACGCTTGATTCTCATTTTGGGTTATTTTCCCCCTCTAAGGGGGGAACATTTAGCAATTGCCTATTCTCAACGGTGGTAAGATTAAAAAAACCTATCAATACAGCGGGTTGCCACTGCTATCTTTGATGTTGCTCTTCCATGCTGCCCGTACCTGAGTGATCACTTCTTTTGGCAGAGCGACATAATCCAGATCTTTCGCCTGATCTTTGCCTTTGTCATACACCCAATCGAAGAATTTGAGGGATTCTGCACCCTTTGAGGCATTTGCCTGTTGCTTGTGAATGAGAACGAATGTGGTAGAAGTTATTGGCCACGCGTCAGCGCCTTGCTGATTTGTCAGATCCTGCGCAAAACTGCGGCTCCAGTCTGCGCCTTTGGCTGCGGCACTGAAACTCTCTGCCGTAGGTGCCACTGCTGCGCCATCTGCTGCGACTAATTTGGTGTAAGCAAGGTTATTTTGTTTCGCATAAGCGTATTCAACGTAACCGATAGAACCCGGCAGACGTTGCACAAAGGCAGCGATGCCATCATTGCCTTTGCCGCCCAGGCCGGTCGGCCATTTGACGGTAGTCCCTGCCCCGACTTTTTCTTTCCAGCCACTGTTAACTTTGGACAAATAGCGAGTAAAAACGTAGGTGGTCCCTGAACCATCCGCACGACGCACTACCGCGATGTTCTGATCCGGCAGTTTGAGATCTGGATTCAGTTTTGCAATAGCAGGATCATTCCATTTCTTGATATTGCCCAGATAAATATCGCCGAGAGTTGTGCCATCCAGAACCAATTGACCAGATTTAATGCCTGAAATATTCACCGCCAGCACAATACCACCGATTACTGTTGGAAACTGAAACAGGCCATCAGCCGCCAATTTTTCATCAGAAAGCGGGGCATCGGATGCACCAAAATCAACAGTATTCGCAATAATCTGCTTTACGCCGCCAGAAGAACCAATGCCTTGGTAATTGATTTTGCTACCTGTTTCTTTTTGATAAGAATCCGCCCACTTGGTATATATCGGTGCGGGAAATGTCGCACCTGCCCCCGTCAAGCTGGTAGCAGCAAATGAAGACAGAGATGTCACAGCAAATACAGTTGCCATGATGCTTGCCACGGTGGTACGCATTGATTTCATACTCCCTCCTGCTGGGATACACATCATTAATTAAAAACGGATGTTAAAGATCGTCAACAATCTGGTTTTTCAGTTTAAAAATGAAACAGGAGGAAAAATAGGTGAATTCAATGACAGTAAAATGTATTAATTATGACATTTTTATGACAGCGCGTTTCTGGGGAAATCTATTTTGCATTCAATGGGAGATAGGCGCGAATGGATAATCCCCCTTTGTCACTTTCTCCCACGTCTATATATCCCTCGTGACTATCAATAATGCGACGGATGATCGATAGTCCCAAACCCACGCCACGGTTATTGCTGCTCCTTTGTCCCTGCATAAAAGGCTGGAACAAAATAACCATGTCTTCTTTTGCCATGCCGCAACCGTTGTCTTCGACCTGAAACCAACCACATTCTTCCGTCGTTCCACTGCTGATTCGAATCCATCCGTTGCCATAACGCTGGGCATTAGTGAACATATTGGCGATGACGCGCTTAATGGAAAGTGGGTTGGCTAAAATGAGAATCGGACGCTCAGACAGGCAATTTTCAATATTCACTTTACAGTGTGGATCTGCCCCAATGACCGTTTCCGGTTCAATAACGGCTTCAATCAGCTCATTCAATTCACAGCATGTCATCGGCATATTCTGCCCTGCCCGCTGATAATCGATAAACTGATCAATGATGGTATTACACTCTTCGATGTCCCGATGGATGGACTCTGTGAGAAACTCTTCCGTTCCTTCCATCATCTCCACTGCCAACCGAATACGGGTAAGTGGAGTGCGTAAATCATGGCTCACTCCGGCCATCAGAAATGCCCGATCGCTTTCCTGTAATTTCAACCTATCCGACATCTGGTTAAAAGTGCTAACCAACGAGCGTATTGCGGATGATCCCGTTTCAGGCAATGATGTGACCTTTCTTCCCTCACCCATATCTATGGCCGCTTTTTGCATGGCTTTCAGTGACTGTTTCTGGATATGGATATATCGCCAGAATGCTGCGGACAACAAAGACACCGTCATAAAAACACTGATAAAGATATAAGGGAATACGGTGCAGAATGAAAGTTTTTCTACCCTCACCAGCAACTGGACGATGAGAGAACTCATCAGCAAACTGCCCAGTAACATCGCCAGCACCAGATACCAAGTGCGATGAAACAAAGTACGCAATGAAAGCCATAGCCTTCTCATACTTTGTTTCCATCAGGAACAAAAACGTACCCTAATCCCCAAACTGTCTGAATATAGCGGGGATGGGCAGGATCTTCTTCAATCAGACGACGCAGACGGGAAACCTGTACATCAATGGAACGCTCCATCGCACCATACTCCCGCCCACGGGCCAGATTCATCAATTTATCCCGTGACAGTGGCTCACGTGGATGAGAAACCAAAACCTTCAGTACGGAAAACTCACCGCTGGTTAAAGACAATTGTTCATCTTGATGAAACATTTCACGTGTTCCGAGATCCAGTTTAAATTTTCCAAACTTGACCACCGCATCATCCGCTGTCGGCGCGCCCGGCAACTCATTAGTCTGACGACGCAGGACAGCACGCATACGTGCCAGCAATTCACGCGGGTTGAATGGCTTGGGCAGATAATCATCAGCCCCAATCTCAAGGCCAACAATCCGATCAACCTCTTCCCCTTTCGCGGATATCATGATGATCGGGATAGCGTTATTTTGACTTCTCAATCTTCGGCAGATAGACAAACCATCCTCACCCGGTAGCATTAAATCCAGAATAATCAATTGAATAGACTCTCTGGTCAATAAACGATTCATCTGCTCTGCATTCGCTGCACTACGGACTTGAAATCCCTGCTCAGATAAATAACGCTCCAGCAACGCCCTCAAGCGCATATCATCATCAACAACAAGGATCTTATAACTCTCTTGCATGTTTCAGCTCCCAAGATGCTCCATGCCTGCAATATCCATGGTTCTTACAGAAAACCCATATTCACCCGTATTCAATAGAGATAATCGAAGGTATTTTAAAGCCATTAGCGGGATTGGCAATAATTGCTTATGTTTTGGTTTTCTATCCTTGCCCTCCTGTTTATGACTCAATCATCCCGATTTATGCCAGAAGCTGGTAGTCAATTTGTAGTATCCAGTATGTTGCCATGCCACCGGGAGTCATCACTGTGACTTCATCGTCAACCTGTTTGCCGAGTAATCCCCTTGCCACGGGAGAATCAATGGAGATCCACTTCTTGGCAGGATCGAATTCATCCGAGCCTACCAGACGAAATATATGCTGTTCACCATCTTCGTTTTCAACTTTAACCCAAGCCCCAAAAAAGACTTTTCCTTCTTGCCGTGGATCAGGATCGACAATGTGCAATATATCCAATCGTTTGGACAAAAATCGCACACGACGGTCAATTTCCCTTAATCTTTTTTTCCCATAAATATATTCTGCATTTTCCGAACGATCACCCAATGCGGCGGCATCCGAAACAGCCTGAGTGACTTGAGGACGTTCAATTTTCCAAAGATATTTCAGTTCCTGATCAAGCGCATGCCAACCTTCTCGTGTAATGTAGTTACTCTTGGCCATGAAAAAACTCACTTGAGAAAAGATGATTAATGGCGGTGTACTATATCTCAACCCGTAAGATATTCGATGAATTCTGTCGCAACAGAATCGAAAAATCGCGCTAAACTGGAAATTATCGCTCTCAGCACGTATAAATGGAGCCAGTTTGAACCACGCCGATATTATTTCAGATGATATTTGAACCTATCTGGCACTGTCTGATGATGTCTTCGGATATCTACAGGCGCTAAGAAAGTTGAAGAAAACAGACCATGAATGAATCTTTAAGTCGAATCATTGCCGGTGAGCTACAGGCTCAGCCACAGCAAGTCCAAGCCGCCATTACTCTTCTTGATGAAGGAAATACCGTTCCTTTTATTGCCCGTTACCGTAAAGAAGCTACCGGTGGTCTAGATGATACACAGCTTCGCCAGCTCGAAATCCGCCTCGGATATCTGCGCGAACTATCCAACCGCCGCCAGACTATTCTGAAATCCATTGAGGAGCAGGGACAATTAACAGTTGAGCTTGCGGAGGCCATTAATGCCACCCTAAGCAAAACTGAACTGGAAGACTTATATCTGCCTTATAAGCCTAAACGCCGTACTCGTGGGCAAACTGCCATTGAAGCCGGATTGGAGCCTCTGGCCGATCTGCTTTGGCAAGATCCGCAACAAGATCCGGAGCTGGCAGCCGCTGCCCATGTCGATGCCGACAAAGGCGTTGCCAATACCAAAGCAGCACTGGATGGCGCACGTTATATCCTGATGGAGCGCTTCGCCGAAGATGCTGCCCTGCTGGCGAAAGTACGCGAATACCTGTGGAAAAATGCCCACTTGGTGTCCAAACTTGTTGAAGGCAAAGAAGAAAAAGGCGCTAAGTTCAGCGATTACTTCGATCATCATGAAGCCATTTCCGCTGTTCCATCCCACCGTGCTCTTGCCATGTTCCGTGGACGCAACGAAGGGATTTTGCAACTGTCTCTGAATGCCGATCCTCAATTTGAGGAAGCGCCAAAAGAGAGCTATTGCGAGCAAATTATTACTGATCACCTCAACCTGCGCCTGAATAACGCTCCTGCTGACAGTTGGCGGAAAACAGTGGTGAGCTGGACATGGCGCATCAAAGTGCTGCTGCATCTGGAAACCGAGCTGATGGGCACACTGCGCGAGAAAGCCGAAGATGAGGCCATCAACGTATTTGCCCGTAACCTGCACGACCTGATGATGGCCGCACCTGCGGGTATGCGCGCAACAATGGGACTGGACCCGGGTTTGCGTACAGGGGTAAAAGTCGCTGTTGTTGACGCAACAGGTAAACTTATCGCTACCGATACCATCTACCCACATACCGGGCAAGAAAATAAAGCTGCTGCCAGTGTTGCAGCCCTGTGTACCAAACACCAAGTGGAACTGGTCGCTATCGGCAATGGCACCGCATCCCGTGAAACAGAGCGCTTCTTTGCCAACGTCCAGAAACAATATCCTGACGTCACAGCTCAGAAAGTAGTCGTCAGCGAAGCAGGGGCATCCGTTTATTCCGCTTCAGAATTGGCGGCACTAGAATTCCCTGATTTGGATGTCTCCCTGCGTGGTGCAGTTTCTATTGCCCGTCGCCTGCAAGACCCACTGGCAGAACTGGTGAAGATCGAACCAAAATCAATTGGTGTTGGTCAATACCAGCATGATGTCAGCCAGACCCAGCTTGCCAAAAAATTGGATACCGTGGTTGAGGACTGTGTAAACGGCGTCGGCGTTGACCTGAATACAGCATCCGTCGCCCTGCTGACTCGTGTTGCCGGCCTGACCCGTTCAGTTGCCCAAAATATCGTTAACTGGCGTGATGAAAACGGTCGCTTCAATAACCGTGAACAATTACTGAAAGTTAGTCGTCTGGGCCCGAAAGCCTTCCTGCAATGTGCAGGTTTCCTGCGTATCAGTCAGGGTGATAATCCACTGGATGCTTCAACCGTTCACCCTGAAGCCTATCCGGTGGTTGAGAAAATTCTGGCAATAATGGAGCAGACTCTGCCTGAACTGGTAGGTAACCCTGCGACCCTGCGTAATTTGAACGCACAGGATTTCACAACAGAAAAATTTGGTATCCCAACCGTCACCGACATTCTGAAAGAGCTGGAAAAACCGGGGCGCGATCCACGTCCTGAATTCAAGACAGCCACATTTACTGATGGCGTTGAGACAATGAATGATCTGCATACCGGCATGATTCTGGAAGGCACCGTCACCAACGTGACCAACTTCGGTGCATTCGTAGATATCGGTGTCCATCAGGACGGCTTGGTGCACATTTCTTCCCTGTCTGATCGCTTCATTGAAGATCCACATACTGTGGTCAAAACAGGCGATATCGTGAAAGTGAAAGTGATGGATGTTGACCTGAACCGCAAACGCATTGCATTAACCATGCGTCTTGATGAACAGCCCGGCGAAACATCGGCACGCCGTGGTAGCTCTCAAGGTGGTAATCATCAGGAACAGCGCAACGGTCGCAACGGGAATGGTAGAAACCGCCAGCAGACCTCCCGTTCTTCAGGTTCTGCTTCCATAACCAACAGAGTCATGAGTGATGCACTGGCTGCCGCCTTTGGCAAAAAGCGTTAATCTCAATATAATGACATCCTGAACTGGCTCACAGGGCCAGTTCAGGATGAAATAAAATAGGGTCTGTGCCCGATAGATCTCAAGAAACAGCGCTTATACCTGTCGTCTTTCAAGTTGCAGCTTTGTTGGCTGCGCTCACTCACCCCGGTCACATAGATAATCGTATATTTATAAAAACGGTGATTGGAGTGATTAACTAATTATGACATAAAGAAAACTTAAATTTCGTCAGAATTATCTTCAATAAAAACCATAATATTCATAATGATGAACCTATTTATTTATAACATTACAAATTTAAATGGGTTATAGCAGGTGCCTATTCTCACTAATACTTCGTATAATTCATTCCGCAATAAATTCCATGAAACCATAACTTATTGAATGTAATAAAACATTATCAACTGAAAAACCAATATGTTCTACATCCAATAAATTTCAAATTGCAGGTAATTCAATAGTCATTTGAAAAATAAAGGATATAAAGAACAACTTAACACTGTAGAGGAAAACATGAAAAAATACATCCAAAACAGTTTTGACTTACTCAGCAATATCCGTTTCTTTAATCTTTCCACTCATGATCCGGATGCAGACTCAGTCTGGTCATCAACGATATTTTATATTCCCAAATATAATCCATTGACGCTGATCTGGTATTCAAAACAAGAGACTCGACATTCACGGGAACTGTATAACAGTCCCCGTGTAAGCGGGACAATATACAGTAGCCAGGTTCTGCCTGATTCATCGTTGGATCTGGCTGGTTCTCAGTTCATTGGCTATGCCCGCCAAATTTCTGACGGGCAGTTACAGGAAACCTATGATTACTTCTTCCTGAAAACCTATCCCGATGAAAATATCAGGAAGAAAAAAGCCCGTCCTATCAGCGATTATCAAGGCAATGCACCCCGCCGTTTCTATGAGTTGGAAATTCAGGCCTGGTGGGTATACGATTCGGATGCTTGGAGCCAGAATCAAGATGATGATCGTGTTCAGGTGCCACTGAGCGAGTTGCTTTCATCTGCGAAAATTCAATGACAGATAAATCGCCAGTGAAAATAAAAAACCATTCAATAAATTAATGAAAAAATAAAAATCAACAAGCTCCGTTTATTATTCGGGGCTTGTTGCAGCAATAGATCCTCCCCCATACCCTGTTATCAATTCTAATTACTTATCCATAAAATGAATTTTCCGAAATTTATTAGACACTGAACATCG
This sequence comes from Xenorhabdus sp. Sc-CR9, assembly GCF_963897815.1. NCBI lineage: Bacteria > Pseudomonadati > Pseudomonadota > Gammaproteobacteria > Enterobacterales > Morganellaceae > Xenorhabdus > Xenorhabdus sp. Sc-CR9. Next base: position 57,299 of record NZ_CAWQTY010000222.1, on the reverse strand, counting down.
TCATTTATTTTCAAAAAATCACCATTAATTTGATTAATATCAATTTGTTTCATGTCAATTCAGTGATAAATAACTCGTATTGATATTGCCTATTATTATCATTAATAATCTTAATTAATAATCACCGCCATAATTTTTTCTTGTGAATTTCCCTTTATTGAGGATAATAATTCTTATAATCACTTCTCTTTTCAGTTTTAACGGAGAGTTATATGTCATTTATTCCAGAGCGCAGATATAAAATTCTGGGATTTTCTCCAGATATTAATCCGGCTTATCGACAAAAATTGTTGTCAATCGGTGTCCTGCCCGGAGCAACATTTAAAGTTATTCGCATCGCCCCGTTGGGCGACCCAATACAGGTCGAAACAACCAAATCTAATCTTGCTCTTCGTAAACAAGATTTAGAATTACTTATGTTAGATGAAGCTCTGGACTAGCGAGGCTCAGGGTAAAGTATAAACCGGGTTCAAAACAGCCCCGGCTTACTCACTTCTCTCATCTCACATAACCGGATACAGAAGTATCGCCTCCTGATAGGCAGAAAGTATGATGAAACAATTAACCATAGGTCTGATCGGTAACCCCAATGCCGGCAAAACAACGCTTTTTAATCAACTCACAGGCTCGCGACAACGGGTAGGGAACTGGGCCGGTGTCACGGTAGAACGCAAAACAGGCCACTTTACCACCCATGACCATCAAGTCGAACTTGTCGATCTCCCCGGAACCTATTCTCTCACAACAATTTCGGAACAGACCTCCATTGATGAACAGATTGCCTGCCACTACATTCTTAGTGGCGAAGCTGATATGTTAATCAATGTAGTTGATGCATCGAATCTAGAGCGAAACCTTTATCTTTCACTTCAATTGATTGAGCTGGGCGTTCCCTGCATCATTGCGCTGAATATGCTGGATATCGCCCAAAACCAGCACATCAATATTGATGTCGCGGCATTGGAGCAACGCCTTGGTTGCCCAGTTATACCACTGGTTTCTACCCGTGCCACAGGGATCGATGTACTAAAAAAAACCATCGATAATTATCCGCAAAAATCTAATCCGGTGCAGGTCAAATTTCCCGATGCATTATTGCAGGAGATCGCCCTCCTTTCCGACCAGATTGCAGACAAATTCAACCTACAGCAACGCCGCTGGCTCGCTTTGCAAATACTGGAAGGCGATATTTATGGTCTTGAAATTTCAGGACTGACTCCGGCAAATCAGGCTGAAAGCAAGATCCGGTTGCAACAACAGATTGCAGAACCAGACCTGATCATTGCGGGTGCCCGCTATGAAGCGATTAACGAAATTTGTTTGTCCGTCATTGATACCCGCACAGCGACACCAAACAAACTGACCCGAGTGTTAGACTCTGTAATACTGAATCGCTGGCTGGGTCTTCCCATCTTTCTGTTTATCATGTATCTGATGTTTGTACTTGCCATCAATATTGGAGGAGCCTTACAGCCCATCTTCGACGGAGCATCTTCCGCTATTTTCATTGATGGAATGCAATGGCTGGGCTATACACTTCATTTCCCGAATTGGTTGACCGTTTTCCTCGCCCAAGGCATCGGCGGGGGTATCAATACGATGCTGCCACTGGTTCCCCAAATTGGCATGATGTACCTGTTCCTCTCCTTCCTTGAAGACTCTGGCTATATGGCACGAGCAGCGTTTGTCATGGACAGGCTGATGCAGGCAATCGGGTTGCCGGGGAAATCTTTTGTGCCCTTAATCGTCGGCTTTGGCTGTAACGTTCCCGCCGTGATGGGTTCAAGAACTCTGGATGCCCCGCGCGAACGTTTGATTACCATCATGATGGCTCCGTTTATGTCCTGTGGTGCAAGGCTGGCTATCTTCGCAGTTTTTGCTGCGGCTTTCTTCGGAAAAAGCGGTGCGAGTATTGTGTTCTCACTGTATATGTTAGGAATTGTTGTCGCCATTCTGACCGGGCTTCTCCTCAAACATACCCTGATGCGTGGTGAAGCATCGCCATTTATCATGGAACTGCCGGTCTACCATGTGCCTCATGCCAAGACTTTGTTGCTCCAGACCTGGCAACGTCTGAAAGGCTTTGTGATACGTGCGGGTAAAGTCATTGTCGCAGCAAGTATGTTTATTGGTGCCCTGAACAGTTTCTCTTTCTCTGGTAAGACGGTGGATAATGTCAACGAATCAGCACTAGCCTCAGTGAGTAAAGTGATTACACCAGTATTGGAACCCATCGGTGTACATCCCGATAACTGGCAAGCAACCGTCGGGCTTGTAACTGGAGCAATGGCAAAAGAAGTGGTGGTTGGCACCCTGAACACCCTGTATACCGCAGAAAACATTACTAAACAGCCATTTAATCCGGAGGAATTCAACTTACTGGATCAATTGGAAGATTCCGTAGCGGAAACATGGGGCAGTCTGAAAGAGACCTTTACCCTGAGTGCACTTTCCAATCCGATTGAGGCCAGCAAAGGTGATGGAGATATGGATCGCAGTACCATGGGAACAATGAGTGCTAAGTTTGGCTCTGCCATCTCCGCTTATAGTTACCTGATTTTTGTACTGCTGTACGTCCCTTGTGTTTCCGTCATGGGAGCCATTGCCCGTGAAACCAGCCGTGGCTGGATGAATTTCTCCATTCTGTGGGGATTGAATGTTGCTTACTCACTGGCTGCGCTGTTTTATCAGATCACTATGTTTTCAGCGCATCCTGAAAAGAGCCTCATTACCATTTTGGCCGTGGTTTTATTTAACATTATGATCTTTATTGGCTTACGGCGTGCACGCCGTAAAGTCACCGTAAAGTTCAATAACACCGCAGGGCGTAGCTGCGAATGCTCAAACGACAGCTGCCACTAATTGTATAGGAGCCATGGATGATTAGTCTGCTGAAAATCAGAGATGCTGTTGTCCTCAGTGGGCGTACTGATGCAAGGTCATTGAGCCATCAGTTTTCAGCACCGCTGCCGATGGTGGAAGCCATGCTCAAGCAGCTTGTCATGATGGGTAAACTGGAGGAAGTGGACGCTTCCTCCTGCCTCAGCGGTGGCTGCAAGCACTGCCCGGAAACGCAGAAATGCGAAACTAAAGTGTACCAATTGGCAGTCAAAAATTAAGGTATTGCCTGCTTTTACCTGACGACCGGAGACACAACTCTGCCCGAATTTCCACAATTTCCACAATTTCCACAATAAAATTACTTTTTTTCTCCGATATTTTTCACTTAAACTCCCCCAAACCAGCATTAATGTGCCCATGCCGATAAATACATTGAAATACCTAATTGCGTCAGAAAAACTGTGATAAATGCTATAAATATTATATGTGCCTTATTTATTTTAATTTCTACATCAAATTCCTTATCATCAAAAAAATAACATGATTTACATTCAGACAATCAATGTAAATCATGAATTGGCTAAAAATACCTCATTCAATGTTAAACAAAAAATAGAACAATGAAGGTCAAATTTATTCATCACTCAAAAATTGAAAAATAAAAATCATTTTATTATTATCTGATGTGCTATTTATCAATATTAATAACCTGAGGATAGTAACATGCCTAAAGAGTTATTTACTGCAACAATAGAGTCAGTGGGCCGTCTCAAAATGAAATGTTCATCGCGGGATTTTACCTTTCACGTAGACGAGCCTAAAAGTCTGGGTGGCACTGATGAAGCGATGAATCCTGTAGAAGCATTACTTTCTGCTTTTGGTGCCTGCCAGTGTATTGTGGCAAAAAGTTTTGCCCGCAAGCATAAAATCAATTTGATCGATATTCAGGTCAAAATGGAAGGAGAACTGGATACCGATGGCTTTACTGGCAGAAATAAAAACGCCAAAATGGGCTTTTCCAAAATTACCTCAAAATTTTATATTAAGGCAGACAACACTGAACAGGAGATTCACGACTTTATTGATTTTGTCGAAAGCAACTGCCCTGTTCTCGATACCATCGTTAATATGCCAGAAATTGTAACTGAAATTTATACTGACAAATAAATTCGCTTATTACCCATAACAGTTTAAGGTTATGGGTAATTTAATCTTATAAATAATTACTCGCAATTATATTCTCATACTGGCAGTAAAATTTGTTAATACTTCGATAAACTCATCAGGATGAGAAATAAAAGGCGCATGGGCCGCATGACGCATAATCACGGAATGCGTATTCGGCCACTCACTATCAAGCCGTTCTGCAATTTTGCGTGGCACAAGGCCATCAAGATAGCCATAAAGACGCAAGAAAGGTAATTGAAGATACGATAATTCAGCCCTTAAATCATCAGTACGCAAAATTTCCAAACCCGCATTGAGTACCTCCACCGCCGGCATCGGCTGATTCAGTATCACTGATTTCAATATACGGGCATCCTGACGAGCACTCTCTGTTCCCAATGTCTGCAATGCCAGAAAACGTTCGACTGTTTTCTGGAAATCGGCGCTCAATTGATACTCAAAGGCACCCAATACTTCAGGTTTAATGCCCGGCCACTCTGCATCAGAGCTGAATTTTGGTGAAGATGCCACAGTCACCAAGCCTGCAATTTGTTCGGGATGATCCAGGGCAATCCTGCTCGCCACCAATCCCCCCAAAGACCATCCTAACCACAGCGCATTCTCTGGTGCCTTCTGCCATACAATATCCGCCATTTCCGCCAATGACATGGCCGAATATGATTGGCTGCGCCCATATCCAGGTAAATCCACCAGATGCAAACGGAAATGCGAAGTCAATCGCATTTCTACTGAACGCCAAACCTCTGCATTTAATCCCCATCCGTGCAGCATCACAAGATCGCAAGGAGCATCACCGATTGTCTGCCAAAACAACTGTCCCATTGTTATTCTCATCTTATTTGTCGCCAAGGAAGGGAACTATGCTAACAATGGTTGGATACTGTTGGCTATGCCATCAAAATTTGTATTTTGCCCATCATGGAATCTGCCATGTGTGCCATCAGCAATTAAAGCGGCTGCAAAATGTCTGCCCGCGTTGTGCCCAGCCTTCGGAATCCAAAGGGATTCCCTGTGGACGTTGCCTCAAGCATCCCCCTCCGTGGCAGCAACTTATCGCCATTACGGACTATGCCCCACCGCTAAGCCAACTTATCCACCGCTATAAGTACCAAAATACCCCGCAACTTGCGACAGCGCTGGCCCGCCTGTTCTTGTTGCACTGGCTGCAAGGCTATCGTGAGGGTCGCTGGCATAAACCAGATAGCATACTGAGCATTCCTCCGCACAGAAAAAAACGCTGGCAACGGGGGTTCGATCACATTGCGTTAATGGCCCATCCCCTGTCCCGCTGGCTACAATGCCCGTATCAGCCCGACCTTTTGCAACGTTCACGTGCTACACTCACGCAGCGGGGCTTATCTGCCGCCCAAAGGAAAACCAATCTTAAGCATGCCTTTCTATTGCAGGGCGATTTTATCGATAAGCATGTCGCGATTTTCGATGATGTGATCACCACGGGCACAACGCTGCATGAAGCCTCACAATTGTTGATTCGTGCGGGTGCCCGCTCCGTACAGGCCTGGGCTATATGCCGAACCTTGTAGTTCCTTTATAAATGGGCGTATTATAACCAACTAGAACAGTCAACTATTGAGCAAATGACATGATTAATATTACTGAAGCAGCGCAAGCGCACTTTGCCAAGCTACTGGCAAATCAAGAACCGGGCACACAGATCCGCGTTTTTGTCATTAATCCGGGAACGCCGACCGCAGAATGTGGTGTTTCCTATTGCCCACCAGATGCTGTTGAAGCCACTGATACCGAACTGAAATTTGATCAACTGTCCGCCTATGTTGATGAAATCAGCGAACCTTACCTGGAAGAAGCGGTCATTGATTTTGTGACCGATCAACTTGGCTCCCAACTGACCCTGAAGGCCCCTAACGCCAAAATGCGCAAAGTGACCGATGATGCCCCACTGATTGAGCGCGTTGAGTATGTTCTGCAATCGCAGATTAATCCGCAACTCGCCGGACATGGTGGCAAGGTCAGCCTGATGGAGATCACCGATGAAGGTTATGCCATTCTGCAATTCGGCGGTGGCTGTAATGGCTGTTCAATGGTCGATGTTACTCTTAAGGAAGGGATTGAAAAGCAGTTGCTACAGATCTTCCCTGAATTGAAGGGAGTGAAAGACCTGACTGAACATCAGCGTGGTGAACACTCGTATTACTGATTATTTTTCTGTTTCTATACACAATGGATTTCAAGTTGCATCGCGGCGACAAGGGAGCGAATCCCCGGGAACATAGATAACTATGTGACCAGGGTGAGCGAGCGCAGCCAACAAAGAAGCAGTTTGAAAGACGAAGTGTATAACACTTTCCACCCTCATTTCTGAGCCTTTCCAATGTAAACATTGGGAAGGCAATCAGGTCATACCAGACGACTATTAAGAAACGAATATATTGGAAAAGAAATATTAGAAACTACATTGAGTATTTATGGACCATTTTCAAACGATAAACCCTGATCAGGCTTACCAGTATTGGCTTGATAAAACCGCTCTCATGGTGGATATCCGTGATCCACAAAGTTTTCGTGCCGGGCATGCAACAGGTGCATTTCATCTGACTAACGAGACACTCAATAACTTCTTGCAGGAAGCGGATTTTGACCAACCAGTCATGGTGATGTGCTATCACGGCCATAGCAGCCAAGGCGCTGCACAATATCTTATCAATATGGGTTTTGAAACCGTTTACAGTGTCAATGGGGGTTTTGACGTCTGGCAGAAGAACTACCCTCAAGCTGTCCATACCCTATGAACCTTTAGCACACGAATACTAATTTCAATGCGATTAGCCCCTGTGCGATTAACTTCAACTTAAGGCAGAGATAAGACGAGTCATGATCCACGTAACCTCAATATCCAATCCTCGACTGGCTCAGGCTTTTATTGATTATATGGCAATGCAGGACATTCATTTGACCATGCAGCCCACCAGTGAACCCTCGCTGGTTGAACTATGGCTGGAAGATGATAGCCAGTTAAGTCTGGTTGAGCAGGAGCTTCGCCACTTTGTCCGCGATCCACTCCATGAACGCTATCAGGAAGCCAGCTGGCAAACGGGCAAATCAGGCACTCTCTTTAAATATCGCAACAACTTGAACTGGAGTACCCTCAAAAACCAGTCTGGTCCCCTGACCATTGCCATAACCTCAATTTGCACCCTCGTTTACCTCTGGATACAGATTGCCGGCACACCCGATGTCATGAATTGGCTGGCATGGCCTAACGGTGATCAACATCTGGAATTATGGCGCTGGGTCAGCCACGCCTTACTGCATTTCTCACTCACACATCTTCTCTTTAATCTTGTGTTGTGGTGGTATCTCGGCAGTCAGGTAGAGAGAAAGATCAGCGCCGGAAAACTCTTTGAAATAACAATGGTTTCTGCGTTTTTCAGTGGATGGGCACAATCATTGTTCAGCGGTTCTCATTTCGGAGGACTTTCTGGTGTGGTCTACGCACTAATCGGGTATGTTTGGCTGACTGGTGAAATTTCACCCAAGCGTGGAATCAGCATTCCCAGAGGGTTAATCGCTATCTCTGTCATCTGGTTATTGGTTGGCTATTCCGATGTATTTTCATTAAACATCGCCAATGCCGCCCATGTTTCAGGGTTAATCATCGGGTTATTAATGGGCCTGTGGGATAATTTACGTAAACAAAAAAATCAAGAATATTCCAAATAATTTTGGTCAACTATACCTAATAGATTTCAAGTTGTAGCGCAACGGCAAGGGAACTGATCCCCAAGAGCATGGCCACCTGTGTAACTGAAGTAAGTGAGCATATCCACAAAGCAGCAACTTGGAAGATGAAGGAATATAATCCATCTATGCAAACCATTAGGGGAATTTCGTGAAGCAAACTCAGCGACATGATGCAATAATCGAGCTGGTGCGCCTTCAAGGTTATGTCAGCACTGAAGAGCTGGTTGAATATTTTGATGTCAGCCCGCAAACCATTCGACGTGATTTGAATGATCTGGCAGATAAAAATAAAATCCAACGCCATCACGGCGGTGCAGCATTACCCTCCAGCTCAGTTAATACCGCCTATCATGACCGTAAAATTCTGTGGTCAGATGAAAAAGCCCGTATTGCGCAGCAGGTTGCCACTCAAATCCCAAACGGTGCAACCTTGTTCATTGATATCGGAACAACCCCAGAAGCCGTAGCACATGCACTGCTCAATCATCGCGATTTACGGATTGTTACCAATAATCTCAACGTTGCAACTCTGTTCATGGGTAAAGAAGATTTTCGCCTGATTTTGGCGGGTGGTGAAGTTCGCTCCCGTGATGGTGGCATCATCGGCGAAGCGACACTGGATTTTATCTCTCAATTCCGCCTTGATTTCGGCATTCTTGGGATCAGTGGCATTGATAGCGATGGCTCCCTGCTGGAATTCGATTACCACGAAGTCCGTACCAAGCGCGCCATTATTGAGAACTCCCGCTGCGTCATGCTGGTTGCCGACCATTCGAAATTTGGTCGCAGTGCCATGGTTAATCTCGGAAATATGAACCTGATTGATTTCTTGTTCACGGATAAAGCCCCGCCGCCAAATGTCCAGAAAATCATCGAACAACATAGCGTCAAGCTGGAACTGTGCTAATTATCTTTTGTTAACAGGCGCTCCCCACCTGAAATATGGGTGGGGTTCTCGGCTCTCCCTTCTGTCATCTCCTTCCTGTAAATGTCCTTCAGATTTGTATCCTGTAAAATCCTTATTAATCTTATGAATACGATACAAATTTGTTATCTATATCACATGAGTATGTTTTTTCTGAGTTAATAGTTGGCGATTGATGGATTTTTGATTACAATCCCTGAGCGAAAACGAACATTAAAGAACTGTTTCGAACATTTCAGAGGGTATGCAATGGAAACCAAAGACTTGATTATCATCGGCGGCGGAATTAACGGCGCTGGTATTGCAGCAGATGCTGCTGGCCGAGGACTTTCTGTCCTGCTGTTGGAAGGTCAAGATTTGGCCAGCGCGACTTCGTCTGCCAGTTCCAAACTGATTCACGGTGGCTTGCGCTATCTGGAACATTATGAATTCCGTCTGGTCAGTGAAGCACTGGCAGAACGTGAAGTTCTCTTGAAGCTGGCTCCCCATATTGCATTCCCAATGCGTTTTCGCCTGCCACACCAGCCGCACCTGCGTCCAGCATGGATGATCCGCATTGGTTTGTTCCTGTACGATAACTTAGGCAAACGCGTTAGCTTACCGGGCAGCAAAGGACTGAAATTCGGTGCAAATTCAGTATTGAAACCGTCTATCTCCCGTGGCTTTGAATATTCCGATTGTTGGGTTGATGATGCACGTCTGGTGGTTCTGAACGCGCAAGAAGTGCAAAAACACGGCGGCGAAGTGCGTACCCGCACTCAAGTCACACGCGCATGGCGTGAAGATGGTTACTGGACGGTTGAGACCAAAGACCTGGCGACTGGGGAAGTCAACACATGGCGCGCGAAAGGCCTGGTCAACGCAACCGGCCCGTGGGTGAAAAATTTCTTCGATAACGGGCTGCAACTGAAATCACCTTATGGTATTCGCCTAATCAAAGGCAGCCATATCGTTGTTCCTCGTGTTCACGATGAACCGCAGGCTTATATTCTGCAAAATGAAGATAATCGTATTGTGTTTGTCATCCCATGGAATGGCGATTTCTCTATCATCGGCACAACCGATGTTGAATACAAAGGCGATCCAAAAGAAGTCAAAATAGTCGATCAAGAGATCGATTATTTGCTGAAAGTTTATAATGACCACTTCAAAAAGCAGTTGGGTCGTGATGATGTTGTCTGGACTTACTCAGGCGTTCGCCCATTGTGTGACGATGAATCCGATTCTCCACAAGCAATTACCCGCGATTATACGCTGGACGTGCAGGATGACGAAGGTCAGGCACCATTGCTGTCCGTATTCGGTGGCAAACTGACAACTTATCGTAAACTGGCTGAACACGCTCTGGAAAAACTGACACAGTACTATCCAAACGCAGGCAAGGCATGGACTAAAAATGGTCAGTTGCCGGGTGGTGAGTTGGAAGGCCATGACCGTGATGGTTACGCCCGTCTGCTGCGTCAGCGTTATAAGTGGTTGCCGGAAGGCGTAGCACTGCGTTATGCCCGCACTTACGGCAGCAACAGCAACATCATTCTGAAAGGCGCAGACACGCTGGTCGGTCTCGGTGAGTTCTTTGGTCATGGGCTATATGAGGCTGAATTGCGCTATCTGGTCGAGCATGAATGGGTCAGACAATTGGATGATGCTATCTGGCGCCGCACCAAACTGGGTATGTGGCTCACAGATGAGCAGAAACAACGTGTGGCTGACTGGTTAGCCCAAAACACTAAATCAGCTCAATAATAAGACTGAGTTAGCATAAAAATGGTGATAATTTGTTATCACCATTTTTAATTTAGCCGTTTTTTATCGCTCATCAATATTCCTCAAAAACATATTAAGTTTCGAAATCAACCATCCCTATTTTCTATTCTAATTCTCTTATTTTTCATAAAATTGAACTGGCTATACAACGTGCAATTTTTAATTGTCGTGATAATATTCTGTAAACCATTCTGCATGAATAAAATTCGTTATTCTGGAATACATTGATGACGGTAAAAACCTATTTAATCGTACCGGGATATACCAATTCCGGGCCAGACCATTGGCAATCCCATTTAGAAAGAAAATGTAGCAGGATATGGAGAATGGCTAGTCGGGGAACACATAATCAATGAAATGTCAGATAATGAACTCATTTCCAACTGATTAATTACCAATAAATAATTTTGGAGGTATCAATGTTAGCAATCCGGAAAGCAACAATAAAAGACGCAGCACTATTATCTCAGCTACTTGAAACAAGTTATCGTTTTCATTTTTCCGGTTTATGGCGCGATCAAGGTGAGTTAGACGAATATATTGCGGGAGAATGCTCAATAGAGCAAATATCTAACTCGCTTGAAACTCCCGATCACCAATGGTTTATTGCCGAATCCCGTCAGGCTATCAGATCAGACATAATGGACTCCAGCATAAAGCATCCTAATATCATCGGATTAAGCAAAATTATTCTCAATCAACAGGTTCCTGATAAAAACTCCACAGGTATCTATTTGCATAAACTCCATTTGATGCCAAATCAGACTGGGAAAAAATACGGTGATCAACTATTTGAACATATCGTAAAACTCGGTCAGGAAAAAAAACAAAAATGGCTTTGGTTAGACGTCTTAGAGCAGAATACATCTGCCATCAAATTTTATGCCAGAAAAGGAATGAAATTCCAGAGTAGCACTCTCTTTACCACTCCAAAACAGCAAAGCACAATGTATCTCATGGCTCGTCACTTATCCGATTGACTCCTTATGCTTAATAGGTTTTTAACTCGTAACATACTTTCTTAGAAAGAAAAATAAATATATTAAGGAGTCCAATCATTGAGTGAATTTTTTGGGGTCTATTTCAATATCAGCAAACTGACGTTTTAGATCAACATCAGTGAATTCGGGCCCCGAATAATATTTGTAATACTCTAATACCTCTTTACTGTATTTTTTTCCATAGATTAAACCAGTAAAAACTTCTGCAACAAATTCATTAGAATTATTTTTCTGTATAACATAATTACTCACTTCTTCAGCAATTCTTGCTGGAATAGTATATTTATCTTGCTCACTCATCTTCCTGCCTTCCCAAAATTTGTTGTGTGATGTTTTTTGCTGTGCATGAAGTATATGTCCAATTTCATGTACGATAGTAGCAACAACTCTGGTTAAATTAGACCTGACCTTAACTTCGTGATTCAGTTGATCCGGAACGCCGGATGTATCAACTCCAATCTTACCCATATGATTTTCATTTCTAAAGCTACTGAAGCTGAAACACCCGAAAGAAAGTGGACGAGATTTAATTTTACTCACTTGTTTAATTGCATTATCATTTATATGAAGGCATGGGCTGTTAATCCATACATTATTATTTTTCAATGTATTATAAGTTTCTTTATCTTCTATTTCTGGCCATCTGACTTCAATTCTTCCGATTTTTTCTATATAAACATTAATGATTTTTACTACTGAAGGTAAATTAGACACTTTTTTAATTATTTTATTAATAGCATAACTAATATAAGTAAGATATTCCTGTCTGATTTCATTGCGGAGATCTCTTAGCCCGTCAATAATTCTAATTTCAATCCCCAAGATATAACAATGTGCCAAAACAGAATTATTATTATAATAATGTAAAAAATCTATATCTTGATGCATAATGACTTGTATTACTTTAGATTTGTTATCATCCATAGAATTCTCTTGATATTTTGGTTTTTTAGGATTAAAAAATATCTTATAATGGGAGATTAAAAAAAATGAGTATAATCAATTATAATATCCAGTCAAGAAACTTAAAATAACAGAAAATTATAAATAAAAGATATTTTCTCTATTTCTCTATTCTGTGCACACCTCCTATTCCATGCAAAAATGGAATAATCTTCTCATGCATCGCTTGCATAAATTGTGGCGGGAAACTGTGCCCCATTTTGGGAATCGGTAAAAACTCTGAGCCAGCAATACGTCTGGCAGTATCTTCTCCACAAGCAATTGGCATCAAAGGATCATCCTCACCATGCACAACCAATGTTGGGCAACGAATTTGAACCAAAAGGTCAGCTCGACAGGAATCGGTCATGATTGCCAATATCTGCCGGAGTGAACCATTGGGATGATATCCGCCGCGACGCAAAGCCATTCGCAAATGCCGGAGCCACTTATCTCTATCTAAATCTAATAATTCAGCGGGAGAAACAACAATCGCCATGATTTTAAGTTGATGGGCAATCAGCTCATCTTCACTCATGCCATCAGGCTTAGACAATAAGGCCGCAATAATTTCTGGCTGGGGACGGGGAAGATAGCTGGCTCCACTTGAACTCATAATGCTGACCAAACTGGTGGATCGTTCAGGATAGGTTGCCGCGAACCTTTGCGCGATCATTCCTCCCATTGATGCTCCGATAATATGGGCATGTGGAATATTTAACGCATCAAGCACGCCCAGCGCGTCATCTGTCATATCCTGTATACTGTAAACAGCACGAACAGGCAGCCCTAAACAAAAACGAATTTTTTGCCAAAAAAGAGAACCCTGCCGAATGTGGTCAAATCTCTGACTTAGCCCGGCATCGCGGTTGTCATAACGGATCACACGAAAACCCGCCGCTACCAATAAGCTGACCATTTCATCCGGCCAATCAATAAGTTGCATTCCCAGCCCCATAATAAGCAAAACGACTGGGCGCGTTTCTCCCCCACTATCCTCAACTTCAATCGAAATGTGATTAGCGGTAATTTTCATAAGTGGCAACCTGTTGATTTATAATCATCATCTTTCGAGTTTCAGCTATGTTGGCTTCTCTCTCTTGCTGTCGTGATACAACTCGAAATCCATTAGTTATATATAAGCGGTTAAAAATATAAATCTAAAATAATCCAACTCTAATTATTGAGTACAATGAGAGAAAAAACTAATTTTTAATATATTTAAATAAAACATCCACACCCGATATTTTATTGATTCATGCAAAAATAAGGTGCAAAATATAGGCTAACTATTCTGTAACGTGATAAATAGCACAGCAAAAATCACTATCTAGACAGAAAAATATAGCAGGCAAATAGAGATAATGTCCTTATCTCCCTTATATTCTTCCACAGAGATGATTTTTATATCTTCAGAGCAAAATTAAAATATATATTCAAAATATTGTTATATTTAGACTTATTTAATTTTTAAATTTCCATTTTTTTTGTAATTTGGATTTTAATCCGCTTTCTTTAATTCGCTTATTGCGATTTATGTTCAATTTTATGAAGATAAATAAGAACGGATAAAAACTTGCAATGATGAGTCAAGCATTCATTAAAAAAGAGGGGATTGCACAAGCATTTTTAGCTCGTTACCTCCTCTCAGAAAAATCTGGCAACCGGCTGAAAACCATAGAATTATTATCTAAAGAATGTGGTTTGTCCGTGGGTTTAATGCAGTCAGCATTAAAATCTCTCGAACAAGCACAGGCGGTTGGAATTAAGCGTAGAGGTCGTAATGGTAGCTTTCTTGCACAGATAAACCACAAACTGCTTTTGGAGTATGCCGATATCGGCAATGTGGTCTGTGCGATGCCGCTTCCTTATACCCGCGCTTATGAAGGGCTGGCAAGTGGTCTGAAAGCATTGTGTGCTGGGGTTCCTTTTTACTTTGCACATATGCGGGGTTCAGACATACGCATTGAATGTTTACTGAGTGGTGTTTACGACTTAGCAGTAACATCAAGACTTGCCGCAGAGCAACATCCAGAAAATAAAGATCTATATATTGCGCTTTCACTAGGGACACAAAGTTATACAGACAGGCATAGGCTAATCTTTCGTCATGGCGAAATGGAATCTATTCGCCGCGTCGGGTTAGATAGTACCTCGGCAGACCAAAAAATAATGACAAATCAGTACTTTGATGGGAAGGAGATTGAATTGGTCGAGGTCTCCTACCATGAATGCTTGAATCAAATCATAAAAGGCCACATTGATGCGGCTATCTGGAACGTTGGACAAGGCCATGAATTGCTCGCACAAGGTCTGATGACACAACTCCCTGACGATAGCGAGTGTTTTATCAAAGCCTCTGAAGCCGTTATCCTTGCCCGCAAGGATAATATCCCCATTCAGCAACTCCTGCATACTATGGTTGATCGGGACGTATTGCTGAGCCATCAACAAAATGTAGTCGCGGGCATCATCGAACCTATTTATTGAAACTCGATCAGCCAAAATAAACAGCTTATTAACACCTGCATATAACAAAAAGCAATGATAGAACAACGGCTAACTATCCTGCTGCAAGGTGGCGTCATCGATCAAGATATCTACGATAACATGCTGGATGTTGTGCATACTCTGGAAGATATCTGGCTCATTCCTGTCCGCCATCCACAAGGTGAAATGGCACTGACCCACATGGCAAGTGCTTTCATGCGCTCGCGCCGTGGTGAAAGAGTTTCTCCGTTGGACAAAACGATACTGGCTAATATTGAACAATCCGAACTCTACGATCAATTAATCGCAATTCACCGCTCCCTCCTTGAAAAATTTACAGTAACGCTGCCTCCCAACGAAGAAGGCTATCTGTTAGTAAATTTATATGGTTTAATGCTTTCGGGCGAAAGAAATTAGCATTTGATTACTCCATAAATATTCAAAAAAATGAAAATTAATGAATCCACAGAACGTTTTGATTTTACACAGCCTTGCAGCTTTGCAGATACGAAGGGAAGCCTATGTTTATTGATTCATTGAAAAAACAGAACCCCAAATTAATTGAAGTTGCAAAAAAACTTTGGCAACAGGGCGTAATATTGCCAGATACTTATATCATTGATGTCGATCAGGTTTTGGATAATGGTCGCCGTTTGCTGAAAGTCGCAGAACAATACGGTATCGAACTCTATTTGATGACGAAACAAATTGGGCGTAATCCGTGGCTGACTAAAAAGTTGATTGAGCTTGGCTATCGCGGGGCCGTAGCAGTTGATTTCAGAGAAGCCTATAGCCTGAGCCAGCATGGTATACCATTATGTCATATCGGCCACTTAGTGCAGATACCGACACACTTGATAGAAACCATGCTCAGGCATAACCCGGATATCATCACGGTATTTTCTCTTGAAAAAGCACAAGCCATTTCGGACGCGGCGGAAAAATTAGGACGAGTTCAGCCTGTAATGCTGAAAGTATTTGATAAACGTGATACCGTCTTTCCCTGTCAGGAAGCTGGCATCACCTTTAATGAACTTGACGCTACTGTAGATGCCTTAAAACAGATGCCAGGAATTAAATTGAGCGGCCTGACTCATTTCCCTTGTTTATCATGGGACGCGCGATATCAAACAACTCTGCCTACCACTAATTTACTCACCCTCATTCGTGCACAAAATCGGCTTGAGCAACTCGGTATTAAACTGTCACAAATCAACGCACCTTCTGCCTCAAGCTGTAGCACCATCCCACTACTGGCCAAATACGGGGCTACCCACCTTGAACCAGGCCATGCTCTGACCGGCACAATTCCCGCCAATATCAGTGGTCGGGAGCCAGAACATATCGCGATGGTTTATGTCACTGAAATTTCGCATCACTATGATGGCAACAGCTACTGCTATGGTGGGGGTTACTATAAACGTGGTCATATGAAACATGCCCTGGTTTTCCCTGAGTATTCAATCTCTCCTAAGACAGTGCGCATATTACATTTGGGCGATCCTTACATTGACTATCATCTCCCACTGTCAGGCGCACATCCTATCGGCAGTCCGGTGATCATGTGCTTCCGCACCCAGATTTTCGTGACCCGCAGCGACGTAGCCCTTGTTTCAGGGATTCAGACAAACTCCCCTAAACTTGAAGGAATTTATGACAGTCAGGGAAATTGGAAAAATAGTGGCTATGCTTAATAATCCCTAAGAATAGGTATTACATATAATATTATTCCGCTATTAAATAATGCTATTTTAGCTATAGTAGATTTCCCGCATGATTCTGCCCAACTATTTTATAGAATGTTGATGAAGTGGCTATTTTGTGGAATAGCCATTTATATCCAATAGATTTCAATTTGTTACCTGAACATTGAAAAATAAAAGAGAAATAAATTCATTAATTCTGAAAATAATCATGAAATACTAAAAACAGACCGGGGATACACCCACACATTCCGCTTCGTATTCCTCATCCAGCATTGATGCAGTTGAAGGCACACTTGAGCAGCGGGATATCAAGTTGAACATCGGGGGTGACACACTGCAATCTTCATCAAGAAATCAGGCTGTTAATCATCATTCAGCAGTAAAAACAAATAGCAGCATTGACGCATCAGGCTATACCTATGTACATGAACATTTGCATATCGATCTCTCTGGTGTAAAAGGCAGTTTAGATTGCCGATTGGATCAATACGATCTTATCGTAGATGAGCTTCGCCATCTCTACACCCTCGGGGTACGAAATATCGTGGAGATGACCAACCGTTACATGGGGCGCAATCCGGCTTTTATGCTGAATTTAATGCGTGATACCCGCATCAATATCATTGCCTCGACAGGCTACTATAAACAGCCGTTTTTCCCCTCCCATTTCAACGAACTGAGTGTACAAGCGATAGCCAATGACATGATCGCAGAAATAGAAATCGGCATTGATGGCACCAAATTAAAAGCAGGAATAATTGCAGAGATTGGTTCCAGCCTTGGGCAAATCACGGAAGATGAGAAAAAAGTATTTGCGGCGGCGGCACGGGCACATCTGGCAACAGGCTGCCCCATTTCTACCCATACCACATTAAGCACAATGGGACGTGAACAACTGGCTCTGCTGGCAGGATTTGGCGTACCTCCTGAAAATATAGCCATCGGTCATTGCGATTTGAGAGACAATCTGGACACCATCATTCCATTACTGGAGGCTGGGGCATGGGTGCAATTCGATACGATCGGTAAAAATAATTACTATCCAGACAGTGGACGTATTGCCATGTTGCAGAAAATCACCCAGTGTGGATTACTTGACCGAGTCATGCTTTCCCAAGATATCACCCGCCGTTCTCATTTAAAACGCAATGGGGGAAATGGGTTCGATTACCTGTTAACTGTATTCGCCCCCATGTTGCTGGAGGCGGGGTTTTCACAAGTGCAGATAGACCAAATGTTACGTGATAATCCTGCGCGTTTTTTCCAACACAGCACGTAAAAACTTAAATTTATAAAACATATATACGATGGATTTCAAGATGCAGCCAACAAAGTTGTAATTTGAAAGACGACGGGTATAAATTTCTAAAAACAATACGATAGAAGATACAAAGAGAGGGATAACAGCATGAGATTTGTCGTTGGTGGACAAATAGAGAAAGAGGCGATCGCGGAAGGTATTCGTCAATTGGCAGGAGACAAAGCCATTTCCATTACCATCATGCATGACATTGAAGCGGCGATAGCAATTAAGAATGGCGATGCGGATTACTATTTTGGTGCATGTAACACAGGTGGTGGTGGGGCACTGGCGATGGCAATTGCCCTCATCGGTTTGAATCAATGTGCCACTATCGGCATGCCAGGTAAGATCCTATCTGATGACGAGATAATTACCCATGTAAAAGCGGGCAAAAAAGCATTTGGTTTTACAGGGCAAGATATTGATATCGTCCTGCCTGTGATCATCAATACCCTCATCTCACTGTAAGGAGCCTATTATGCAACATCTTCATGAGTTCCTGATGAGATTGATGGAAGTTGACCCTTTCAAGGCTGGGCTATTGGCCACAATTGGTGCCATTGCCGCCATGATGGCAAACCGTGGTATCGCCGTTTTTCATGATGGCCTGCGTCCTCTCCTGCCGGAATACCTTGAAGGTCGAATGAGCCGCAAAGTGCTCGCCGCAACCAGCTTTGCTCTGAGCATTGGTTTGGTTGTCGGTTTTGGCATTCCTTTTTCTCTTACCGCACCGATTGTTCTGGTTCACAGTCTGTTACTTGGTACTGATATGATAGGTATCTGGTGTGCCAACAGCCGAAGAGGATTTGTTGCCTCTGGTGTTATCGGTGCCTTGTATGCCATCGCTTTGCTGGCTGGTCTGCGTTCGGTAGTAGAACTCTTTGCCATGCTGCCAGTAAATTTCACCGACGATCTCAAGAAAGTAGGCGATCCGATTATAGCCTGTTTTGCCCTGTTCCCGGCGATGGTTGTTGGTTACCAATATGGCTATCGCAAAGGGCTTTTGGTTATGCTCACCGCGCTGGTGGGCTATCTGGCGACCAAAGCGGTTGGCCCACTGAGTTTTGGCGGTATGATCGAAAAGCCCGTCAGTATCGATCCTAATGGTGCAGCGCTGCTGCTATCAATGATTGCCATGTTCTATTTTGCCATGCGTGAACGTCCCGCCAAATCCGCAGAACAAAAAGGCTCTAATGAAGTCTTGGTCGGACTATTTTCAACCCGCATAGAACGCATCCAGAAAAACAAATGGCTACTGATCCTGTGTGGCGGGCTGACTGCCAGTGCAGCAACCATGTCCTTCAGCCTACTGGCGGAAGGCCCTGTTTCTCTGCAATTAATGGCACAAGGCGAGCAAACCAACGCATTGCTGGTAGCACTGGCGCGTGCTATTGGATTTATCCCATTGGTAGGAACAACAGCCATAGCCACCGGTGTTTACAGCCCGAATGGCATGAAATTTGTGTTTGTCGCGGGTCTGGCAACCAACAATCCGTGGATTGCCTTTGTCGCTGGTGGTATCACCATGTTCATCGAAATCCAACTGTTGGCGAAAATCGCAATCTGGCTGGATAAATACCCTGGTGTGAAAGCGTGTAGCGGACATATTCGTACCGCGATCACCAAAATGCTCGAAGTAGCCCTGCTGGTTGGTGCTATGATTGCCTCTAATGCTATTTTGCCGGGTATGGGCTTTATGATCGTAGCGGGTATCTATCTGCTCAACCGTACTTCCAAACGACCTTTAGTAGAAATGGCCATCGGCCCGATCGCAACGATTACTGTCGGTATTCTTGCAAACTTGCTCTTTCTGCTGGGAATAAAATAAGCAAATGAAAACCTACCCATTACAAAGTATGACGATGGCACAAGCACAACAGCAACAATTCAGGCTGGTGGATATTATCTGTCGTCACTTTCCGGGGGCTGATTTTCTTTCTCAAGGTGATCTGGGGTTAGTCCCAGATCTTCACCAGCCACGGATGACCCGACGCATTGAAGCAATCATTGCAGAATTTTTCAGTGCTGAAGCAGCGGCCTTTGTCAATGGGGCAGGAACAGGGGCATTGCGTGCGGGGCTGGCTGCTTTAGTCAGCCCCAACGCTACATTACTTGTGCATAATGCGCCGATTTATCCCACAACTAAAGTGTCGATTGAACAAATGGGGATTCACATCGTCCGGGCAGATTTCAATCACACAGAACACATTGTGACTGCCATCCGGCAATACCAACCGGAAGCCTGTCTTGTCCAGCACACTCGCCAGCAGATGTCTGACCGTTATTCCCTGCAAGACGTGATCGATACCCTGAATCAGCACCACATTCCTTCGTTGGTGGATGATAACTATGCAGCCATGAAAACGGCACAAATTGGTTGTGAATACGGTGCGGCTCTTTCCACATTTTCTTGCTTTAAATTATTGGGACCACAAGGCGTTGGGCTTGTTGTTGGAAAACAGGCCGCCATTGATAACCTGCGCCACAGCATGTATTCCGGTGGCTGCCAGATACAAGGTTATCAGGCAATGGAAGCCTTGCGTGGCATGGTCTTTGCACCAGTTACACACGCAGTGCAGGCAGAAGTTAACAACGAATTGGTCACTCGTTTGAATCAGGGAGAATTATCACAAGTAAAACAGGCGTTTCTTGCTAATGCGCAATCGAAAGTATTATTAGTGGAATTTCACCAACCGATCGCAGAAAGCGTGCTTACTGCATCCCATGCACTTGGAGCACTGCCTTATCCGGTGGGTGCAGAATCAAAATTCGAAATTCCCCCTCTGTTTTACCGTATTTCCGGTACTTTTCGCCAAACAGATCCCACACTGGAACAGCACATGATCCGCATCAATCCTAATCGCAGTGGTGCAGATACCGTGATGCGTATTTTACAGGAAAGCTGTCGATTAAAATGTTAGAAGCAAGAAACTCAAATAAACCTTAACATCAAGAGACCAATCATCTAAAGAATACCTATCTGCTTGAAAGATAGCAGATATAAAATCATTATTCATATAATGTGACGAACATCACTTTTTTATACTAATGTATCTGGAGAATATATCGAAAAATATGGAAACAGTATAATCATTTCCTATTATTTACTTACCCGATTAAAATATATATCCAATGGATTTCAGAATGCAGCAAAGCCAACAAAACTGTAATTTAAAATACGAAAGATATAAATAAAATCATTGAGAGGGAAATATGCCAAAAAACATCATTTTTCTATATGGAATGCTAGACGAGAATCGTAGATATATCCATGAATCAGTCATTCCAGGCAAAGAAAACGTGAATAAAGATAATATATACGTTACGTTAAATTCATTAACTATGGCTTTATCTTTAGAGGGTGAAATAGGAATAAGAAAATTTTTCGAAAATACACTGAAAGTGAAAAAGAGAATGGCAGAATACCATAAAAACATTATAAATTATAATATAACAAGAACCCTCAATGAAAATGAATATAACAAAAATATGCTGATTACAAAAAGCGTCTCAGAAGTTTTATTGAATAATTGGCTTGAATTTCTATATCAAAATAAAGAGCGGTTATCGATAAGCAAAAGTCTGATAAGAAAAAGTGCCAAAGATTCAATCAAAGGTGACTATAAGTCAAGATTTCTCAATAAAAATCTAAGTAATTCACCACCCAATATCAAAGTTAATGGTTATACTGAATTCGATGATAACAGCTATATTTATTGTCTAAAAAATCCAGATAAAAATCGCATTTCCTCAATTGATAAAGCCTTTGATACATTTATTAGTCAAGGAGATAAAGAAGGATTCAGATTCTTGGTAGATCTTGATACGACTGTGACAATCTATACAAATAAAAATGAAAATAACTATATAATAAAAAGCTTTATTTCTGCATTTTTAAGAAAAGCGTCTAAATTAACATTAGATTGGCTAAATGAAGAAATAAGAAACCCACGTTCTTTTATTAATGGGATGAGATTTATTACTGATTACATCAGTGAAAACAATGATAATTACTATGCAGATACACTAGATAATGTTCACCCATTTAACCCTTTCCATCATAGTTACCAACTGGGTTATAGTAAGAAAGATGAACTAAATTATCTTGACGCTTCCAATAATTTTTACCCAATCACTTTTTCAGAATATCGACACTTCAATAAAAATGACTATAGTAATGAAAATATTAACATGACAACAGTAAATATCAATATCAACGAAGTGGTCAAGGCAAAAATAAATAAATCTATACAAGATAAGAAAGCGAAAGTATTAGCTAAGAGAATAAAAAATTATAACGCCTGATTATAATTAAATTGAAAAACCAGATAACTGACACACCACCTGTTACTGCATTACATAAAGTATTTACATAAGGTATTTCATCTGTTTTTATTATCTACCCACTATTTTTGAGCAACAATACCAGAAAAGAATACATCATCAGGCGTTAACAAGTGAATTAGCGTACATCACTTCTCTCATCAATACATCAGTTTCTATTATCATCAATTTTATACCTCAGTCAATTCAGTCAATTTATCTAATTAATGACAGACTCTTAATATTTTAAATTACTTGCAAAGCAAAGAGGAGGAATACTCAGATGAAGATCCATTCACTTAAAACCTGACAAAATAATGTCGATATTTTTGAAAATAGCCTGAGGCTTTCCTCAGGCTGTTCTATTTCCTGACGTTAAACGCGTTCAGGTTTACTTATTGCCTATACCGACGCGGCAAAATCCCCCAATTGCCGTTCTACCAGAGTCAGGATACTGTAAAGCGCTACAGGTTGTTGCTCCTGATTGAGAATTTGTACATCCCACATCACGACGCCATGTGGTTTATCTTCTGGTGTTTTCTGGGCTTTTTTAATTTTCTTCTTGCACGTCAGACGTACTTGAATAGTATCACCAATTTTGACGGGTTCAATGAAACGCAGGTTTTCCATGCCATAGTTGGCAAGTACAGGGCCAACCGCGTCATCAACAAACAAGCCTGCAGCAGCCGATATAACAAAATAACCATGAGCAACACGTTCGCCGAACAGAGATTCAGCCGCGCCAATTTTATCCATATGGGCATAAAAATGATCCCCGCTCAGGCAAGCAAAGTTGACGATATCCGCTTCGGTAACAGTACGGCGCGCCGTCAACAGACTTTCACCTATCTCAAGCTGCTCGAAATATTTACGGAACGGATGTACCGGATCTTCTTTCACTTTCGCACCACGGACCCACTCACGACCAATCGCAGCCAACATGCTTGGGCTTCCCTGAATCGCAGTACGTTGCATGTAGTGTTTCACCGCACGCAATCCCCCCAATTCTTCACCGCTTCCCGCACGTCCCGGGCCGCCATGTACCAGCATGGGCAGTGGGGAACCATGCCCCGTGGATTCCACAGAAGCTGCTTCATCAAGAACCAGCATACGGCCATGGGCACTCGCGGTTGCACGAATGACCTGGACTGCCACCTGCTCATCCGCTGTCACCAGTGAGCCGACTAAACTCCCTTGCCCCATCATTGCCAATGTGATGGCCTGCTCAGTATCCTGATATGCCATCAGCGTAGAAACTGGCCCAAAGGCTTCCGTATTATGTACCACCTGATTTGTCATAGGATCCGCACAATGGAGCAGAGTAAGTGGATAGAATGCGCCATTACTGTTGCTGTTACCTGTCAGCACCAGTTTGTCCAGTGAACCGCCACATAAAAGCTCGCAGCCGCTATTCAATAATTCATTGACCTTCGACTGTACTTCATCACGCTGTTCTAGGTTAATCAACGCCCCCATGCGAACTTCTGGCAAAGCAGGATCACCGATTGCCACACCGGACAACCGCTTGAGTAACGCTTCTTTTACTGTTTCCATCTGATCAGCAGGCACAATAATCCGTCGGATAGCGGTACATTTCTGCCCAGCTTTGACGGTCATTTCGCGGACAACTTCCTTGATAAATACCCCGAACTCCGGCATTTCAGGAGTCACATCCCCGCCTAAAATGCAGCAGTTGAGAGAATCAGCTTCCATCGTAAAGGGAATGGATTTCTCTATCAGACGAGGATGAGCACGCAGCGCCTGCCCCGTCCGGGCTGAACCTGTAAAAGTTATGGCATCCTGATAATCAAGATGATCAAACAGATCGCCAATACCCCCGCAGATCAACTGCAAGGCTCCCTCCGGTACCAGACCACTGTCGATGATCATTTTCACCATCGCCTGTGTCAATTGAGCGGATGCTGTTGCAGGTTTAATAATCGCCGGCATACCCGCCATCCACGTTGGTGCTAATTTTTCCAGCATTCCCCAACAGGGAAAGTTAAAAGCATTAATATGCAGAGCGACCCCGGGACGGGAAGTCAGTACATGTCGAGCCACAAACTGAGACTGTTTGGACAGCGGGATCATCTCATCTTCCGGCCACAGGGTATCATCCGGCAACTCCCGTCCTGCCAATCCGGCATAAGAGAACAGTGTCGCAACCCCTCCTTCAATATCCACCCAGCTATCTGAACGGGTCGCACCCGTCTCTGTCGAAATAGCATATAATGCTTCTTTGTTGACAAGCAGGTGCTTTGCAACGGCTTTCATCATCTGCGCACGTTGCTGGAACGTCATCGCCGCCAGCGCCTTTCCCCCTTTTTCACGGGCATATTCTAAACTCTTTGCCAATGGCAAACCTTCTGAAGAAACTTGATACAAGGCCTCACCGCTTACCGCATGATGAATCGTTCTGGTATTGCCCTGCCCATAAGCCCAAGTTCCGCAAATGTAACTCGTTAACTGTTGCATTTTTTTCTCCATCAATCGCATTAATGAATCAATTATTAAGTAACAGCATGATATTTATGTATCATATTTTACGATAACAAGACCACCAGAAAGAATAATAAAATTAAAACATTCTCATTCTATCCCTGATTTATATTATTACCCCATCTAAAAACAAAAAAATAAGTATATGTTTTTAAACCAATTAAAAATAACATTGTGATGAGGGCGACAAATATACAACATTAACATTTGATATTTTTGTTAACAGTTTATAAATTTACAGTTAAAAGTGATTCGTTTTTTAATTTAAAAATAGAAAATAAGAATCATAAATGGAGTCCAACATGACAACTGACCCACTTCAGGCTCATTTTGATGCCCGGATCGCAGCGGATCTATCCATTGAGGCTAAAGACTGGATGCCTGAATCCTATCGCCAGAACCTGATACGCCAGATCAGTCAACACGCACACTCGGAAGTGGTCGGCATGTTACCGGAAGCAAACTGGCTCACCCGGGCACCGACACTGCGCCGTAAAACCGTGCTGCTCGCCAAAGTACAGGATGAAGCAGGGCACGGGCTGTATCTCTATAGTGCCGCCGAAACACTGGGGTGTACTCGTCAAGATATCTATCAAAGACTATTAGATGGCAAGATGAAATACTCCTCTATATTTAACTACCCCACACTTACCTGGGCGGATGTTGGTGTCATTGGCTGGCTGGTGGATGGCGCAGCCATCGTCAATCAGGTCGCCTTGTGCCGAGCTTCTTACGGTCCTTATGCCCGCGCAATGGTGAAAATCTGCAAAGAAGAGAGCTTCCATCAGCGACAAGGTTATGAAGCCGTCATGGTTCTGGCGAATGGCAGTGAAGCCCAACGCGCGATGTTACAAGATGCTATCAACCGTTTCTGGTGGCCTACGTTGATGATGTTCGGTCCCAATGACAGCGATTCGCCCAACAGCGCCCAAAGTATGGCGTGGAAGATCAAGCGGTTTAGTAATGATGAACTCCGGCAGAAATTCATTGATAACACGGTGCCCCAGTTGGAAGCGCTGGGTATGACCGCGCCCGACCCGGAACTGGCTTGGGATGAAGCAACCGGACATTACCGCTTTGGTGAAATCAACTGGGGCGAATTCTATCAAGTGCTGAAAGGACAGGGCATATGTAACCACGAGCGGCTGGAAGCCAAACGGCGGGCTTGGGAAAACGGAAGCTGGGTACGCGAAGCCGCTTCTGCTCATGCCAAAAAAATAGCTGACAAAAAACGGGCTGCACGGTTCGTCTAACCAGTTCACCTAACTCATTTTTTGCGTTATCTGAACAGAATCGGAACAGGAGAATAAAGCTAATGAACGATACCGATTGGCCACTGTATGAAGTCTTTGTCCGCAGTAAACAGGGGTTAGTTCACCGTCATGTCGGCAGCCTCCATGCGGCAGATGATCAAATGGCACTGGAAAACGCGCGTGATGCTTACACCCGTCGTAATGAAGGCTGCTCTATCTGGGTAGTGAAGTCCATTTATCTGGTGGCTTCACAACCCGAAGACCGCAGCGCTTTTTTCGAGCCATCGGAAAATAAAATTTACCGTCATCCGACTTTCTACACCATCCCTGATGGCATCAAGAACATGTAGGGGAACGGCAATATGAATACACACAGCGTTTCATCACTCAACCATGATTTGTTTAATTACGTGCTACGTCAGGGAGATACACCATTAATTCTGGCACAACGCCTGTGCGAATGGTGCGGTCATGCACCAGAGCTGGAAATTGACCTTGCCCTGTCCAATATCGGTCTCGACCTGCTGGGGCAGGCGCGTCATTTTCTCAGCTATGCAGCTACTCTTTCAGAAACAGGATTCGATGAGGATCATCTGGCATTTTGTCGTGATGAACGTGAATTTCTCAACTTGCTGCTGGTGGAACAGCCCAACGGCGGTTTTAACTACACCTTGGTGCGCCAGTTCTTTATCGATGCCTATCATTTTTTGCTGCATCAGGCTCTGGGGCAAAGCCGTGATCCCCAACTGGCCGCCATCAGCAACAAATCATTGAAAGAAGTGGAATATCACCTGCGATTCAGCCGGGGCTGGATGATGCGTCTGGGCGATGGAACGAAACAAAGCCGCCAAAAAATCCAGCAATCGCTCGATCAACTGTGGCGTTTTACCGGCGAACTGTTCCATTGTGACGAAATAGAGCAGCGGCTGGCTGAAGAGGGTATCGCCGTTGATCCCCGAACCCTGCATAAACCCTGGCTGAAAATCGTCAGCGAAACACTCACAGAAGCCACTTTAGAAATGCCACCGGAATCACCTTACCGACAAGGCGGCAAGCAAGGCCTGCACACAGAACATCTGGGATACATGCTGGCAGAAATGCAATACCTGCAACGTACTTACCCTGACTGTCATTGGTAATAAAACGCGGAGGGGACGATGGAACAGCAACTAAAAACATTACAGCAGCCGGAAGTCCATCAGATCTGGCAATGCCTGCACCAAATTGCCGACCCAGAACTGCCCGCGCTCTCCATTACCGACCTCGGCATGATACGCACTGTCACGCCCTTGCAATCGGGCTGGCGGGTGACATTTACCCCGACATATTCTGGTTGTCCGGCAACGGAGTTTTTGCTCAACGAAATCAGCAACACACTGACACAAGCAGGCTTTTCCCCCGTCTATATTGAGGTAAGCCTGACACCCGCGTGGACAACCGACTGGATGAATGCAGATGCCAGACAACGCCTGCGAGAATCCGGCATAGCCCCACCCCAAGGGTTGGTTTGTGAAAAACGAACTGATGCGGAACCCATCACCTGCCCGCGTTGTGGCAGCCATGAAACCGAAAAAATCAGCGAATTCGGCTCCACCGCCTGCAAAGCCCTTTATCGCTGTCAGCAATGTCTGGAACCGTTTGACTATTTCAAATGTATTTAACAAGGGAACAGAAGATGGTTACTTCTCATCAAACACGTTCACATAGCTTTCACCGTTATAGCTTTCACCGCTTAAGTATCTCTGCCATTGAACGGGAAACACCGGAAGCCGTGACCGTCACGCTGCATGTCCCCAGTGAGCTAAAAAAACATTTTAACTATCAACCGGGCCAGCACCTGACACTTAAGGCCCGGGTGAACGGTGAAGAGCTGCGCCGCTGCTATTCCATCTGTAGTTCACCGCTGGATGGTATATTGCAAATTGGGGTCAAAGCCATCTATCAGGGTCGTTTCTCGACTTTTATCAACCAACAATTGAAAGTTGGCGATGAACTGGAAGTTATGCTGCCACAAGGCAACTTTGGCCATCGTCCCATTGCCACCCAACAAGGGCGTTATCTGGCTGTCGCCGCTGGTTCCGGTATCACACCGATTCTATCAATCATAAAAAGTACGTTGGCACTGGAACCGGATAGCACGTTCACCTTGATTTACGGTAACCGCACCAGCCGTTCGGTCATGTTCAAAGAAGTGCTTTCCGATCTTAAAAATCGTTACCTGAGCCGTTTTCAGGCACTGTACCTGTTCAGTCAGGAAACAACCGATAGCCCGCTGTTTAACGGACGCATTGATACCGGACACCTGCACTGCATCGGCAAAACCCTGCTCAATTTTTCCCAATTTGACCACGCTTTTCTCTGTGGGCCGGAAGCTATGCTGGATGATGCCCACTCTGCGCTGGAACAATCGGGAATACCGGCCAAATGCATCCACAGTGAACGTTTCAATACCGGACGCGCCCAGATAAGTCCCCGCACCATCAATCTTGCTGAACGCAGCGATATCCCTGTCGAAATTCATCTGGATGGACGCACCTTCAACATCACCATGAACGCCGAAGATGACAGTATTCTCGATGCTGCCCTGCGCCAAGGCGCAGATTTGCCTTACGCCTGTAAAGGCGGCGTATGCGCGACCTGCAAATGCCAGCTTAAATCCGGTGAAGTGGATATGCATGTCAATTACAGCCTCGAACCCGATCAGTTGGCTGCCGGTTATATCTTAAGCTGTCAGTCATGGCCGAAAAGCGATGGCGTCGTTGTGGATTTTGACGTTTAAGTTCATTGCGTTTAAGTACATTGCATAGTTTAAGTACATTGCATAAATGAGGAACGAATATGAGCCAGGAATGGATTTTATGCCGCCAGCAGCAAAGAGTACGCACTCTGACCCTCAACCGTCCTGAAGTGCGTAACGCCCTCAGCAATGACTGCCTTGAACTGCTTGTCCGGCAGTTAGAACAGGCAGATGAGGATGAAGACACAGGTGCTATTGTTATTACAGGCTCATCGCGCTTTTTCGCGGCAGGTGCTGATCTGAAAGAACTACAACAACAGACCGTAGCAACAGCCATGACAGACCGCCGTCCACAACTTTGGCAACGCTTAAACAACATTAACAAACCCCTGATTGCAGCGGTCAATGGCTACGCCCTTGGTGCCGGCTGCGAATTAGTGCTGGCCTGTGATCTGGTGATTTGTGGGGAAGGTGCCCGTTTGGGCTTGCCGGAAATTACTCTGGGGCTGATACCGGGGGCGGGTGGGACGCAGCGTCTCATCCGCAGCGTCGGCAAGGCGCTGGCTTCCCTGATGATACTGACGGGTGAGTCCATCAACGCCAAGCAGGCACAACAAGCAGGAATGGTCAGCGAAGTGTGCACCGATGACCTGACGTTAGAACGTGCCGAACAGATAGCCCAACGCATCAGTGAACTTTCTCCGCTGGCACTGCGGGCAGCCAAAGCCGCTCTCAAAACCGCACAGGAAACCAGCCTGTCACAAGGGTTACTCGCCGAACGCCAGCAGTTTGTCGCCCTTGCGGGTACGACCGATCGTCAGGAAGGCATTGCTGCCTTTCTGGAAAAACGTAAACCAACATTTAAAGGATCTTGATAGATGGAAAACATGCCCGTGGTACTCACCAATATTGAGGCTGGGGTCCTGAGCATCACACTTAACCGCCCAGAATATCTCAATAGTTTTAACGAGGAATTGCATCAACAATTAAGTAAGGCAATGGATATTGCGGAACAGGATGAATCAGTGCGCTGTGTTCTGCTTACAGGAGCTGGACGCGGCTTCTGCTCTGGACAAGATTTAAATGATAGAAACACCGTTATTTCTGATGGCGGCATTCCCGATCTCGGCAAATCTGTTGAACGTTACTACAATCCGCTTATCCGACGCATGACTTCCTTGCCCAAGCCCATTATCGGAGCCGTCAACGGTGTTGCGGCAGGGGCTGGTGTCTCCCTTGCACTAGCCTGCGACATTGTGATCGCGTCCCGCACAGCCAGCTTCATTCAGGCCTTCTGCCGCATTGGCCTGACACTAGATTCCGGCGGCAGTTGGTTATTGCCCTATAAAATCGGGCATGCCCGTGCAATGGGGATGGCATTGTTGGGAGAAAAAATCAGCGCAGAACAAGCCTTGGCATGGGGCATGATCTGGCAAGTCGTCGAACCTGAGGAATTAGAGAATAAAACCCGGGAAGTCGCACAACATTTAGCTGCCCAGCCTACAGTGGCACTTGGCTGCATCAAGCAATCCACTTACGCCGCAGCCAGCAATACCTTAGAGCAACAACTTGACCTCGAACGCGACTTACAACGTCAATGCGGACACAGTGAAGATTTCCGTGAGGGAGTGAGTGCGTTCATTGAAAAACGTCAGCCAAAGTTTCAGGGGAAATAGCGATGAAAACGCCACCACTCAACGGTCCCATCGCCGTCATTGGTGCGGGAACAATGGGCATCGGCATTGCTCAGGTCGCGGCTCAGGCAGGACATTCTGTCCTGTTGTTTGATGTGAGTGGCGAAGCTGCACGTCATGCGCTGGATAATCTCCACACCCGTCTGAATCAGCGGGTGGAGATGGGGAAAGCAGAGGCGGGCGCAACGCAGGTCCTGCTACAGCGTATCACTCGGGTCGATTCATTGCAGGCACTGGCACCTTGTGTGCTGGTGATTGAAGCCATCATCGAACAATTGGAAGCCAAACAAAACCTATTCCGCCAACTGGAATCCATTTGTTCAGCCCGAACCTTGTTTGCCAGCAACACTTCGTCACTGTCGATTACCGCCATTGCCCGTGAACTGTCTACGCCACAGCGCATGGCAGGGCTGCATTTCTTTAATCCGGCCCCCTTGATGAAACTGGTGGAAATCATACAGGGTCTGGAAACTTCCCTCCAAACCGTGGAAACACTTAAGGTTCTCATTGCAGATTGGAAAAAACAGCCCGTGGTCTGCCGCTCCACTCCGGGGTTTATCGTCAATCGCATTGCCCGCCCGTTCTATGCGGAAGCCCTGCGCGCATTAGAAGAGCAAGTCGCCAGCCCCCCAACACTGGATGCGGTCATGAAAGAGTCCGGTGGCTTTGCGATGGGACCATTACAACTGATGGATTTGATCGGGCATGATATCAACTACGCGGTGACCGAATCCCTTTTCCACGCCTTCTACGGCGATCCCCGTTTCCAGCCTTCACTGCAACAAAAAGAGTTAGTAGATGCAGGCTATCTGGGTCGCAAACGCGGTCGTGGGTTTTATATTTATGATATAAAAGGAAATGATAAAAAGAAAGATACCCAGCTACAGCCTAAAATAGAGCCTAAACAGCCCAAAGGACAAAAACTGCCAATGCGGATCAGAGCAACGGGCAATTGGGTTGCTTTACCTCATTTTGTCAGCCTGCTACGGCAACCCGATTTACAGAAATATAACATCGTCTTTGAAGAACACAAAAATGACCGGTTCCATTCTCCCACCTTGCAGCTTGATGACGTCATCTTGATACTGACCAAAGGGAGAACATGTGCTCAGATCACTGACGAAATCAGAGTACCGGTGATGCAGTTTGATTTGTCTGCCAATCATCAAACGGCTTCCATTATCACGCTCAGTACTGCCTACCAGAATACACCCCAGCAAACAGCAAAAGTGATTAGTTTTATACAATCGCTGGGCAAGCAGGTGATCCTTCTGCCGGACTATCCCGGCTTGCTGGCAATGCGCACTGTTGCCATGTTGTGCAACGAAGCGCTGGATGCTGTCAATAAAGGCATCGCCAATGCGGAAGATATCGATCTGGCGATGCGTTATGGCGTGAATTATCCCATCGGCCCACTGACGTGGGGTGAACAAGTGGGCTGGAAGCACATTCTCACCACGCTGGAAAACCTGCATAAATACTATGGAGAATCCCGTTACCGCCCTGTACCTCTTCTGCGCCAGCTGGCGGCAGATCATGCCAGATTGCAACTCTCCCGGCGGCACGAAGACCATAAACACAAAAACAATAATAAGGGGAGCAGCCATGCGCGATAACACCACCCACCAACAGGCCCGCCACCATATTGAAACCTTAATTCAGAAAAACAAGCCGGGAGAAAAATCATGACTCATGCGTTTATCTGTGATGGTATCCGTACCCCCATCGGCCGTTATGGCGGTGTACTTTCCGGCCTGCGGGCTGATGACCTGGCTGCCCTGCCTCTACGGGCATTGATGACCCGTTACCCTAAACTGGATTGGGGACAAATTGATGATGTGATCCTCGGCTGTGCCAACCAAGCGGGGGAAGATAACCGCAACGTGGCCCGTATGGCGCTGTTGCTGGCGGGATTGCCGGATTCAATATCGGGTACAACGGTTAACCGTCTGTGCGGCTCCGGTCTGGATGCTCTGGCCTTTGCCGCCCGCAGCATCAAAGCGGGTGATGCCCAACAGGTATTGGCGGGGGGTGTTGAATCAATGACCCGTGCCCCTTTCGTCATGGGCAAATCTGACAGTGCATTCAGCCGCCAAACGGAGATTTTTGATACCACCCTCGGCTGGCGTTTTATCAACCCAGTGATACAACAGCAATTTGGCACAGATTCCATGCCGGAAACAGCAGAAAACGTCGTGGCCCAGTTTCAAATTAGCCGGGATGATCAAGATGCTTTCGCTCTGCGTAGCCAGCAACGCGCAGCCAACGCACAACAGCGCGGCGTACTGGCGGAAGAAATCATCCCCGTGACTCTGCCTTCACGCGGTAAAAAAGGCACAGCAACGATCGTCTCACAAGATGAACACCTTCGCCCTGAAACTACATTAGAACAACTGCAACAGCTCAAAACCCCATTCCGTACTGACGGCACCGTGACCGCAGGTAACGCATCCGGCGTCAATGATGGCGCGGCGGCGCTCATCATCGCCTCAGAAACGGCAGCATTACGGCAAGGGCTGTCACCACGGGCACGCATCATCGCAACGGCAACATGCGGAGTAGAACCCCGCATTATGGGGATCGGGCCAGTACCAGCCACCCGCAAAGTACTGGAGTTGACCGGCCTTGGCTTACATCAAATGGATATCATTGAGCTGAACGAAGCCTTCGCTGCGCAATCACTGGCCGTACTGCGCCAATTGGGTTTGCCTGATGATGCAGAACATGTCAACCCGAATGGTGGCGCGATTGCACTGGGCCATCCGCTGGGCATGAGCGGTGCACGCCTTGCGCTGACAGCGACACTGGAACTGGAACGGCGTGCAGGGCGCTATGCTTTATGCACCATGTGCATTGGCGTAGGACAAGGCATCGCCATGATTATTGAACGTATTTCATAGCACCAATTTATACCTGATAACTGATTAAAAAACTGAACCAACACCTGCACATAACTACAAAAGCAACCTGTTACAAACAAATCAACAAAAGGACAGGAAATTATGAGCAACAACGTACATCATCTCGATCAACATTTAAAACAACACCTGCAACAACATCTGGACCCGATGGAATTCGCTTCACGAGATGAAATTCAGGCTCAGCAAGTTGAGCGCATGAAATGGACTCTCAATCACGCTTATCACAGTGTTCCCATGTACCGCCGCAAGTTTGATGAAGCAGGTATCCATCCGAGCGATTTCAAACAACCCGGAGACATCCAGAAATTCCCTTACACCACCAAACAAGATCTGCGTGATCACTACCCTTTTGATACCTTTGCCGTTCCAATGGAACAAATTGTACGCATCCATGCCTCATCCGGTACAACAGGACGGCCTACTGTCGTGGGTTACACCCGGCAGGATATCGACAATTGGTCAGATCTTATCGCCCGTAGCTTGCATTTTGCAGGCGTAAGCGCCAAAGACAAAATCCACGTTGCCTACGGCTATGGTCTGTTCACAGGAGGATTAGGCGCTCATTACGGTGCAGAACGGCTGGGAGCGGCAGTTATTCCGATGTCCGGTGGCAATACAGAAAAACAGGTGCAACTGATTCAGGACTTCAAACCTGATGTCATCATGATGACACCCTCCTACTGTCTGACACTGCTGGATGAACTGGAACGCCAAATGGGCGGAGATGCCAGCAAATGCTCATTGCGGGTCGGCATCTTCGGGGCGGAACCGTGGACGGCCGCCTTGCGTAACGAGATTGAAACACGCATGGGTATCAAGGCATTGGATATCTACGGCCTGTCCGAAGTCATGGGACCGGGCATAGCCATGGAATCTCTGGAATATGCCGACGGCTCCACCATTTGGGAAGATCATTTCTATCCAGAAGTGATTGATCCTGAAAATCTGAATGCCCTGCCGGAAGGAAAAACCGGAGAACTGGTTTTAACGACTCTCACCAGAGAAGCGATGCCCATGATCCGTTACCGTACCCGGGACCTGACACGCTTACTGCCCGGAACGGCACGCAACATGCGTCGCATGGACAGGATCACCGGACGCTCCGACGATATGCTGATCATCCGTGGCATCAACGTCTTTCCATCCCAAGTAGAAGAACAGATCATCCGCTTTAAAGAGTTGTCTCCCCACTATCAACTGGAAGTGAACCGCAACGGCAACCACGATTGCTTATCAATCAACGTGGAACTGAAAGAACCTGACCTGCTCAACCACGAACAATGCCTCGAACTCTGCCATCAGCTTCGTCATCACATTAAATCGATGATCGGACTCAGTACCGATGTCAGTATCGTCAACTGTGGCGTGCTCCCCCGCTCAGAAGGCAAGGCTGTTCGGGTCATCGACAACCGACCGCATGAATGATCTTTTGCCACCACAAGTTCAATGATGCCGAATTGCGGTGGCACTTCAACACCATTTTCCCAACACCATTTTCCCAACACTATTTTTTCCCAATACTGTTTTCCCTAAGAGCCTTTATATAGTTAACCTGAATTCCGTTTAAGCCGTCACTGAAAGTTTTCTTCCATTTTAGGCAGTAAGCAATTACACCACCTAAAACGGTCAATAGAAATAATGAAATGGACACCTCCCCTAAACGGCTAAACTGACGGTTTTCATTGCGCAACAACCCCCTTCAAAAATTGTCATGGAAGCCTGTGGTAGTGCAAATTATGGGAGTCGCCAATTTAAATGCTTTGGTCACGAAGTGAAGCAAATCAGTCCCCAATATGTCGCTCCCTTCAGAATGGGTAGCAAAAATGATAAAAATGATGCCATGGCTATTGTGGAAGCAGACAGTCGTCCGAGAATACGTTATGTGCCGGAAAAAACACAGGCACAGCAAGATATTCAGTCTTTGCATCGGGTTCGCCAGCGGCTAATGAAAAACAGAACGGCGCTGATTAATCAAATCCGGGGATTAGGCTTGGAATATGGCATTGCTATCCCAGAAAGCGCTCACAAAGTTGAGCAATGTTTGCCTGAATCTGGAAAACGCGGAAAATGACCTGACTCCAATGAGCCGTGAACTGTTTCAGGAACTGTTGTTTGAACTCAAAGAACAGCAGCAACGTCTGAAGGAACTGGATAAACTCCTCGATCACCTAAATGCGCAACAGGAAGATATCGGGCGGTTACTGACACTGCCGGGTATCGGTACGCTGGGTGCATCGGCTCTGATGGTCGCCTTGGGCGACAGCAAAGACTTCAAAAATAGCCGCCATTTTGCCAGCTATCTGGGACTGGTGCCAAGAGAACATCGCAGCGGAGGAAAAGTCAGGTTTAATGGCACTGACAACAAGGAAAATCACATCAATCAGATCGTACTGACGATTAATATCAGAGCGGGTTTCTTTAACAACAGATAAATGTTCAATTAGGGTCATAAGCAAGCGATTAGAAGAGAAATAAGGCTAATTAGATCATGCTATTATTTTTCATTCAATAGGTGTTAAAAAGTATGCTCGCGCCCTGATTACCGGGTTAATGCATTAATCCGGTAATATGGAGAAGACAAGCGCAGCGCGTCAGTATTCTATAGGCCAATATGATTATTGAGCCAATACAGTAATGCGAAAAAATCACTTCTCAGAAGTTGATACAACGTATTAAATCACATTACATGTGTTCATTCATGCAGTTACTTCTATTAGCATTTTGTTGATGCTATATTTATTTTAATATTATTTCTATGAGAGTTAAAATAAGGCTCATTATTTTCTCGGAAAAAAAATTATCTAAGGTAGGTTTTTAAAACCCCCATAGTTATCGAATTTAATAGCCATGACTCCTAAACAAGTTGAGTCTATTTTTTCTTTTTTATCAAAGGATAGTTCATGATTGTAACATTTAAAATAACTGCCCACATTCAATTAATATTAATGAGCTAACGTTATATGTTAATTATATATGAATGAAAGTAGAATGAGTTCAGATTACAGCGGAAACATAGGGTTATAAAATATGCTGAACTGATAAGATCATATAAAACAACTCTAATTATATAAAATTAGATTACATCTAAATATAAGTTGTTTATTACGAAATTCATTCCCATGATTAATTTCACTCAGAATGTGATTGTTAGTTGATGTAAATGAATTTGTCACAATAAGGTTAAAAGGAAAGATAATGACTGATATAGTCGTTGTGGGAGATCGTTTTGCTGAATTCAGTGAAAATGATAACGTATTTACTTTTTCTCAAGCGTTGAAATTTCTCTCCGCTGCTAAATATGAAGATAATTATCAGATTATCTTTGGGCAGGGGTTATCCAAAGAAAACATTGAGGAAATTAAAAATTCTTTATGTCGTGACACTGATAAAAAATTGCTATTAAACCATTCTCCCTTATTATGGGAAAAAACTCGGATTACGCATAAACATAAAAAGAAAAATGTTCTTATTTCTAAAACCATTAAAACAGGGGATATCTCATATCAATGTCATTTGTTGATTGATGACGACTGTGCGGAAATGACTGTCAGGTATTTTCGCCCAGGATTAAGAGGGGATTTTACTGCTGAATGTATTATCAACGTAATACAAAACAGCACTCTGTGCCTGTTCGTTACTATTAAATTTAGCGCAGTTGACAAAGAAAACCTAAGTTTAATTGAACAACAGATGGCAACAAAATCTCTCAGTCATCTGTATTTAATTAGTTAATTCGAGGAGTGCAAAAATGAAAGAAAAACCAGGAATTATTAGATATTTGATATTGGTAGCACTACTTGATTTTATTGGTTTGGGTATGGTGGTAGCGATATTCCCACATATGATGATCTCTGATGCTGTCTCTCTATTCCCGAACGATTGGGAGCACCAAAAAAAGGTGATTCTACTGGGAATTTTCCTTGCCATCTACCCGCTTGGACAGTTTTTTGGTGCTTCCATTTTGGGAAAAATGTCAGATAGTTATGGCCGCAGAAAGATGATGCTGATGACTATTGCGGGCACTGCAATCGCTTTTTCCATCAGTGCTTATGCCGTTATTGAAGCATCAGCGTGGCTTTTGTTATTTAGCCGTTTGTTAGCAGGGCTGATGGCGGGTAACGTGGCAATAGCACAAGCAAGCATGGCTGATATCAGTTCACCGAGCAATAAAACGAAAAACCTTACGATGATCCAAACTGCATTGGGTCTGGCTTGGGTCATCGGGCCACCGGTCGGAGGCTGGTTAACCCATTTTTCTCTGGGGCAATTCAGCGGATATATGACGCCATTTGTTATTATGGCTGCCATCTTTACTTTGTTATTCATTTATACGTTGGTTGCATACCCCGATACGCTAGAAACGCATACCCAAGAAAAAATAAATGCTTTTTCCGGCTTGGTGCAAATTGCAAAAGCCTACAGCCACGCTGAACTGAGAACTGCATTTGCTATCTGGACGATTTTTGTTGCAGGTTGGTGGTTATTTGAATCTTTCCTGCCCGCTTATCTGCTGGATATTTACCGTTTCAGCTCATTTCAGATTGGCACCTTTCTAGCGTCAATGGGGGCAACCTACGCGCTGTTCCAATATATTGTGGTAAGACACGTTGCCAAAGTCGCTAAACCTGAAAATATGGTGCGATATTCACTTGTGGTGTCATCACTTGCTGTCATGGCAATTTCAATGGCGAACAATGTGATTTATCTGCATATCTTAATTACCCTTTTCGTTACCTCTATGGGCTTTGCATTGCCTGGCCTGATAAGCAGTATTTCAAATCTTGCACCAGAGAATGAACAGGGTGAAATCATGGGTTCTATCAGTTCCATTCAGGCACTGGCCACGCTGATAGTCATGTTGTTGGGGGGCTTCCTTGATACCACGAATATTCGTGTAACCGTGGTGGGTGGCGGATTATTATTGTTAATGAGCTGGCTACTTTTTGTAGTGCGCCTGAAAGCTATTAATCGCAAAGCCATTAGCGACTATAAGGAGCTGCAATGAAAAGCCATTCGGAAAAGAGATAAATGATATTTCAATTTACTGGAATCAGCAGCGAATTTCGCATGTCGACTATCGTCAGTTGAACTGTTGCTATCAGTATATTCTTGCCATTCCCCAACCGGAAACTGAGCGGTTGCTGGAAGAGTATTTTGTTGAGGTACCGATTGCAGTGGAAAATTACGGTAACACCGGCCCTGCCAGGGCAATTGCATCTAAAATTCATTGACAAAGATTGAACTTCATGTCGTTATGCAGCTTTTAAAGTCAACCCTTATGTCCTCTGTCAGCCCTTTGTTACAGCATTTTGCCTCACTTGAAGACCCTCGTGTTCAACGAACTCAGCTGCATAGTCTAGAAAACATCCTGACTATCGCCATCTGCGCTGTGATTTGTGGTGCTGAAGGTTGGGTTGAAATCGAAGAATTTGGCGAATCTAAACAGGACTTCTTTACCCAATTTCTTGATCTCAACAATGGTATTCCCTCTCACGATACCTTTGGTCGTGTCTTTGCTGCACTTGATACTCAGGCTTTTGCCGACGGCTTCACCGCTTGGGTATCTACGCTGGCCCAAGGAATAGAAGAAGATATCGTCGCCATTGATGGCAAAACCCTGCGTCGTTCACTCGATAAAGCCAACGGCAAGGCAGCAGTCCATCTGGTTAGCGCCTTTGCCTGCACCAATCGCTTAGTCCTGGGGCAAGTGAAAGTGGATAGCAAATCCAATGAAATCACCGCGATCCCTAAGTTACTTCGCCGGTGGGTTTTATCCGGAAGTCTGGTGACGATGGATGCGATGGGGTGTCAGAAAACGATTGCTCGTCAGTTAGATGAAGCGGGAGCCGGTTATATCCTGCGCCTGAAAGAAAATCATCCCCACTTGTATGATGATGTCAGCCGTTATTTTGATGATGTCTCATCCCAACAGGCCCCCCTGTGCGAGTATGAAGAAGTGGATGCCGGACATGGCCGCATTGAGCGACGCACAGTACAAATGACCTCTGCTGATTGGTTGCCAGAAAAGGCGGCTTGGTGTGGTTTACACAGCATAATACGGGTGAGCCGTGAACGTCATGTAGGAAACGAGATGAGTCGGGAGAATTGTTATTTTATCAGCACGTTATTCCCGACTGAAGTTCAACGAGCCGCGACAGCGATCCGCAGTCACTGGCAAATAGAAACGCAACTCCATTGGTGTCTGGACATTGCATTTAATGAAGATCAGCAGCGGATGCGGGAGGGCAATGCGGCGGCTAATATGGCATTACTCAATAAAATCGCGTTGAATTTACTTCGGTTGTCCCCTACCAAAGCAGGGATTAAAGCCCGCCGCAAACGGGCGGGTTGGGATGACAAATATCTGCTTACGGTATTGGGTAAAGCCCAGCAAATTTAGATGCGATTGCCCTGCCGGCCCTGCATCCATCCCCCTGACTCTTTGCCATCATTTAAGTAACAACGGACAACAACCTGGAACCACTATTATGTCAGGGTTTGGCGTCGGCTTGTCTTGGGGAACGGTAGGGCTCAGCCTAAAGGATATTCGCGTATTTCCTCCCTTAACCTACGTCAGCTGAAGGAAACTTTGTTATGTCGTACTGTGTATTTTTAGATGTGGATGAAACGTTAATTAACTGTAAAACCCTGCTGGCTACGTTCAGATATTATTTGAACGAAGTGCATGGTGCTCCAGTGGGTGAAGCACGTTTTGCTTATATAATGGACACCCTATCTGATGCTCAGGCTGAAGGTCTCAACGATCGAGCTAGTTTAAATCAGCTTTACTACCGACACTTTGCCGGCATTGACGTAGCCAGTTTATCCGCCACCTGTGAATCTTGGTTTAATTCTATCGGTATAACACTGTTGAAAACCCAAGTATGGGACGAAATAGTACATCATCATCATCATCATCATCATCATCATCAGCATAATGCCCATATTGTGCTGGTGTCAGGTTCATATCACGCATGTCTGCAACCGCTTTCTCGCTATATCAAAGCTAATGCCGTCCTTTGCACCGAACTGGTTAGTACACAAGGCGTGTATACCGGGGAGCTACAAAGCTACCCGGTCATTGGCGAGGGTAAGGCTCGGCACATCACGGATTATATTATTCAGCATCGACTATCTTTACGTGGTTCCTTCGCTTACGGCGACCATCAGAGCGATGTACCCATGCTGGAAATGGCAGATAAAAAAGTGGTTGTCGATAACCACGACCTCTACTCTACCCTCTGTATTCGTTGGCCTGAACTGGAATAGATCAACAGTCAGCAAGAAGTAATACGATAGAAACTTTCTTTTTCAGATACAAATAGTACCATATTTTAGTTGATATGCCGCTTGGTCGAATATCTACATATTGACTTGTAGTTGAACAATCGTTCATGTCATCCATAAAGCTTTTTAAGGTGATGAGCAGAGGAAAAATGATGGTATGTTTTTTTCACCTTAACACAGAACAAACATTTGACCTCGTTCAGCCCAACCGATAAGGTATTTAGCTGTTACTCGTGGAGGATCTGCGTTAAACAGCGAAATAATCTATGGTCTTCCCCGTTTTTGCAACACTCATTTTGATGTATGGTTGGCTTGCTTAAATCTATCCGGCGTCTCTATGAGTATGGATACCCGCGCCACGATGAGTTCTGCGCCTGATGAACCTTAAAAACTCCCCGGCTTCAATGAGCCATTTTGTTTCTTAGGTTATTCATCAGGCCGATTGGCTGTTCATGTCATCAATAATCAGTCTTCGCAAAACCAGATGGATAACGTGTATTTCACTGTTTAATCATCAAGTTATTGAGTCAGCCAGCCTCTATTAGGCCTGATACTTATTTTGCCGAGTGGTGATTGCCCAAACGTGATTCTCTGACACGATGCAGTACTCTCATCGCCTGTTGCGTCTCCGTTCTCGGCTGGACAAAACGCATTGAGGGGCGTGATGCCGCTTCACATATCGCCTCTGCATCAACGAAATCATTTTTGTTACTTTTGACAAAAGGACGAACAAACTGCGGAGATATCAGCTTCGCATCATGGCCTAAATCAGCGATCCGGCGAGCCATAAAATGTGCACCCGCACAAGCTTCCATCACGACGGTAGTCGATATACACCCCGCTAAAAATTCCATTAATTTTGTGCGGGTAAATTTTTTACGCAGCATAGTCTTGCCGAATTTGTCCTGACAATGGATATGGAAAGAATGCTTGCCGAGATCGATACCAATAAGTGTGACGTTTTGCATGATGGACTCTCCAGAAAAAATACTCTATAAAGAGTATGGTTCACAAGGTGGGGAAGACCATCTCATTAACTCCCGTAGCCTGCAAGGGAGAGCAAATATTGCGGTACATCTGCACACTTTTGGAAACAAATATCGCTGGACAACAACCTTCCGATGTCACCATAAAGAGAACACGTTAATTCTTTTACTAATTCGCGAACCAGTTCCCGATCATCCACATGACCGGCGGTGACTTTGAGTGCCAGAATTTCGCCCTGATGGTTAACAATCAAGTGTAATTTGAAACCGTAAAACCACCCTATCGAGGTTTTTCCTCGCTGTGCCACCCCCTCAAACACCTTATAGCGGGGAATACGGATGTTATGACACACACGCAAACTCGTGGAATCAATAAAAGCAATTCCCGTGGGTTTTCCTTTTAATTGAGTCAGATAACTGCACAGTGGCACTAAAACGGAAGGGGCGACACTGACAAAACGGGTATAACTGAGCAGGGTTGGAAAATCGTGATGATGGTATTTCCAAATATGCTCCAGATAAAAATGTTTAAAATCAAGGTCATATGACATATGAAAGAGGATCAGGATGGTCATCATTTCACTGGGATACATGTGGCCTTGTCTGCGGCGTAGACGATGCCCCTTATCGAGACAAAATTGCTCCCATTGCGGAATGAAAAAACGACAAAAGTCATCGACATCGCAGAAAATTTCAACTAATTTGTTCATTGCCTGTTCCTTTTTAGAGCGGTTTTTGGTGTACACCAAAATTTTGCTCTTGGAACAGACACTTCGCCAATCCTTTATCCAGAATTCGGGCTAGTTATGCTAATGTCATGACACACTTTTGAGCAAATGACAGAGAAATATGGCACAAAAACTCGACGACTTTATTCAGCATGCCCTCGATGCCCAACCTATCAGCGGAACATCGCTGATCATCTCCTTATATGGGGATGCACTCAGCCACCGTGGCGGGGAAGTCTGGCTTGGCAGTCTGAGTCTTCTGTTAGAACCGATGGGTTTCAGTGACCGCTTCGTACGGACCGCTGTATTTCGCCTGCAAAAAGAGAAATGGCTTGAGGTAGAGAAACTGGGGCGGCGCAGTTATTACCGCATCACCGAACGCGGCATGAATCAATTCCGCCATGCAGAAAGTAAAATCTACCTCGGCGAGCCACCTGAATGGGACGGCAAATGGGATCTGCTGCTACTGGAAGGCACCAGCAAAAATGAACGTGCCCGACTGAAAAAAGAGTTGAGCTGGCTTGGATTCGGTCAACTCAACAACACTCTGATGGCGGCGCCAAGCAGTTCCCGAAGTGATATCCCTGCCCTGTTGGGAGAACTCAACGCCAGCGATTCCGTTATCTACTTCCGCGCCGATTATCCCTATCCACGTTCGGAACAGAGCCTGAAAGAGCGCGTCTCTGCCAGTTGGTCACTGGAACAGGTATCACAGCACTACCACGAATTTATCATCTCCTTCCGTCCCTTGATGGCACTGCTGCGGGATTGCCATGAAGAAGACCTGACACCGGAACGCGGCTTCCAGCTACGCCTGCTGCTGATCCACTTTTACCGTCGGGTGGTGCTTCGCGATCCACTATTGCCGGATGCCCTGCTGCCCACACAATGGGAAGGGCAGATTGCCCGTAACTTATGCTTCAATATCTATCAGCGCATTGACCCAGCTGCAACACGTTACGTCAGCGAACACTGTGAAACAACCATCGGTCAGTTACCCCCACCTGCGGCGGCGTACTACCGACGTTTTGGTGGCTTACACATCAAATAACCACCTGACTATAAGCGATTATTATGCCGGGCGTAAAAATCGGCGACGGCGCTGTTATTGACACTCGCGCATTAGTGACCAAAATTGCTTTTACCAAACTGTTGCAGATCTCAAACAG
Source organism: Xenorhabdus sp. Sc-CR9 (assembly GCF_963897815.1). Taxonomy (NCBI): domain Bacteria; kingdom Pseudomonadati; phylum Pseudomonadota; class Gammaproteobacteria; order Enterobacterales; family Morganellaceae; genus Xenorhabdus; species Xenorhabdus sp. Sc-CR9. Next base: position 13,816 of record NZ_CAWQTY010000222.1, on the reverse strand, counting down.
TTTGGTAATTATTATCACGTTGAAAAACAGATATAAGCATATTATTGGGTTGAAACTTAAAATGTTTGGACGGTTATATTGCTACGAGAAATCATGAATTGAATAGAAACTGATAAAAAACCATTTTATCATCATGCTATTTGAAATATTTTTAATATTATTTATCAATATATTGTTGTCAAGCGAGATATAAAAATTGGCCTTGCTACCATACTGAACTTATCTATTATTTACAATGATCATTGGCATAATATTTCCGGATGAATTGATGTGTAATAAATTCGAAATATGGAGAAACCTTTACTCAAATTATATTCAGTATAAAAGGGAGTAATCTATGAACGAGAATAAATATAACATAAGTGAAAAACTGTTCGCATTAAACGAATTCAGTAAAAAAACACGGCAATACTTACATAGAATTCCTGAATTATCGGGTCAGGAATTTAAAACATCTCAGTATTGCCATAATTTAATGCGTAATTTTGGTTACACCATCAAAACGTATGAAGGCTATACCGGTTTTATTGCTGACTTAATCATTGATCCGGAAAAACCGCTGATAGCATTACGCGCCGATATGGACGCTCTTGCTATGTCTGATATGACCAACAATGAGTATACCTCTATACATCCGGGCCGCGCCCATAACTGTGGTCATGATGTTCATATGACTGCCGCTCTGACTGCGGCCAACTATTTATCACAACATCAGGATAAGATGGATGCCAACGTACGTTTTATCTTCCAAATGGCCGAAGAAGATGTATACGTTCCCGGAGCGGATAAAATGGTCGAACTGGGTTGTATGGAAGGAGTCAGTGAAGTCTACGCACTGCATAATAACGCAATGCAAGAAACCGGACGTATCGATTTAGGTACGGGAATCATGTCCTCATGGGGAACAGCATGGACATTGGATGTATACGGTGTTTCCACCCATGCCTCAGCCCCCCAGAATGGGTTAGATGCCATCCGTGAAGTCGGTCGTATCCTTGATTACATGGATTATATCGTTGCCAAGAAAACAAACCCTTTCAGTCCTGCAGTACTCAGTTGCGGAGTGATAAAAGGAGGAACCGTCTCTAATGCCGTAGCCGACCACGTTCATGCTAAGGGAACTATCCGTGCAATGGATGAAGAAACGCATAGAATCCTAAAAGATAGTTTTCAAGAAATTCTTGCCCGCAGCAAGGATGGAGGATTTAAAACCGCAATCACCTATGCCGGTTATCCCCCAGTGGAGAACCACCCTTATGCACACCAGCGTATTCTGGAGGCTGCAAGCAAATTCTTGCCAGACGAAAATATTAACCCAAATAGTAGTCCCATAACTGCCAGTGAAGATTTCAGTTATATGATTAACGCCACTAAAGATCGCATCGGTGCAATGTTCATGCTCGGCAGCGGTAATACAGAAAAAGGAATCAGTAACTATCTGCACTCGAATCCTTATTTTGTTGACGATGACTGCATGTTGGTTGGGGCACAAATTTTTATTAATCTTGTAACGCATTAATTATTTTTCGCGTCCGGTAATGGCAGTACAAGCGGATCTGAGTTCTATTTCTAGATTAAAATATATCCCCGCCGCAAGCAGCGGGGTATTAAAATATGAAAATAAACTATCACCTTTACCGATAACAACAAAACCATTTATCTGGGTTGTGACTCGACAGAGTGTGAACCTTCCTTTATTTTATTCACCTTTGAGGTCATCAACCCATAACCCCAGGCTATTAATTTCATAACAAATTAAAAACAATGTAATTAATAAGAATTACAAATATAAGAGTTCTTTTAATGTCAATTGTGTGGCATAAAGTGTGATCCAAAACTCAAACAAAAAATATTTTTATATTAAAAAGTGTCAAATCTGACTAGGATAAATCTGCTATTACTTCAGTCTATTCATTATCTCATCACGAGAGTAATCATTCTGTTAATCGCATTGTTAACCTAAAACCCCCATTATTTATAACTCCTGCCATACCAAGGAGAAAAGGCATGAAGAAAAAACAAATAAATCAAAAGGATGTTGATAAACTTATCACCCTGATTGGCGGAAAAGAAAATATCGCTTCTGTCAGCCATTGCATTACCCGCCTCAGATTCGTTCTTAATGCGCCAGAAAACGCTGATGCTAAAGCTATTGAAGAACTCCCCATGGTCAAGGGTTGTTTCACCAATGCCGGGCAATTTCAGGTGGTTATTGGGACGAATGTGGATGTCTACTATAAAGCTCTGCTTGAAACCACAGGGAAACAATCTGTTAATAAAGAAGAGGTTAAACAGGCAGCTCGCCAAAATATGAAATGGTATGAAAATGCAATTTCACATTTTGCCGAGATCTTTTTCCCGCTATTGCCCGCCCTTATTAGTGGTGGTTTAATCCTCGGTTTTCGTAATCTTATCGGGGATATCCCATTCAGTGATGGTAAATCGCTCGCACAACTCCACCCTGTTTGGCAAAGCATCTATGATTTCCTCTGGTTGATCGGTGAAGCAATATTCTTCTACCTCCCTGTGGGTATCTGTTGGTCTGCCGTTAAAAAAATGGGCGGAACTCCTATTCTGGGGATTGTTCTGGGGATTACGCTGGTTTCCCCGCAATTGATGAATGCTTACCTGCTTGGACAGCAAGTCCCTGATGTCTGGAATTTTGGCTGGTTTACTATCTCCAAAGTCGGTTATCAAGCGCAAGTCATTCCTTCCTTATTGGCAGGCCTGACATTGGGATGGATTGAAACGCGTCTGAAAAAATGGGTGCCGGATTACCTCTATTTAGTTATCGTCCCTGTCACTTCTCTGCTATTAGCAGTTTTCCTTGCCCATGCTCTGATAGGCCCTGCCGGACGCACTATCGGTGATGGTGTTGCCTGGGCAGTGAAAGGGCTGATGACAGGTAGTTTTGCTCCCATCGGTGCCGCTCTGTTCGGTTTCTTCTATGCTCCGCTGGTTATTACAGGTGTACACCAAACTACTCTGGCAATCGATCTGCAAATGATTCAGAGTACTGGCGGAACACCGATCTGGCCTATTATTGCGCTATCCAATATTGCCCAAGGTTCAGCCGTTGTCGGTATTATCTGGGCAAGCAAGAAACAGAAAGAACGAGAAGTTTCCATCCCTGCGGCGATCTCAGCCTACCTCGGAGTGACTGAGCCTGCTATGTATGGTATCAACCTGAAATACCGTTATCCGATGTTCTGCTCAATGATTGGCGCTGGTCTGGCTGGGCTGGTTTGTGGTCTCAATCATGTGGTTGCCAATGGCATCGGTGTTGGTGGAATACCGGGCATTCTTTCCATCAAGCCTCAATTCTGGATGGTTTATCTGGTTGCCATGCTTATCGCAATCGTTGTGCCATCAGTGCTGACCATTCTGGCTTATCGCAGAAATGAACGTAAAGCTGCCCTGACCGGCGAAATAACTAATTAATTTATTAAATTCAATAAATTATCAAAAGTATTAAATTAATAGGTATAGTTATGACCGAACAAAAACCGTGGTGGATGGATAGTGTTATTTACCAGATTTATCCAAAAAGTTTTCAGGACAGTACCGGAAAAGGTACAGGAGATATCAATGGTATCACCCAACGGCTGGATTATTTACAGCACCTCGGTGTTGAGGCTATTTGGATAACCCCTATTTATCCATCTCCGCAAGTTGATAATGGCTATGATGTTGCCGATTACTGTGCCATTAACCCTGATTACGGCTCCATGGAAGACTTTGATAATCTGGTGCAAAACGCCCATCAACGTGGTATTCGCATCATTTTAGATATGGTTTTCAACCATACATCAACTCAACACCCATGGTTTCAGGCTGCTCAGGATATTCATAGCCCTTACCGCCAGTTTTATATCTGGCGGGATGGCGCTGAGAATTCCTTACCCAATAACTGGAAATCCAAGTTTGGCGGTAATGCGTGGCAATGGCATGCAGAGAGCGAACAGTATTACCTTCACCTGTTCGCAGTAGAGCAAGCCGATTTAAACTGGGAACATGAACCCGTCCGCGCCGAATTGAAAAAAATCTGCGAATTCTGGGGTGATCGCGGAGTGGATGGCTTGCGATTGGATGTCGTTAACCTTGTTTCAAAACAGCAGGATTATCCTGATGATGATCGCGGAGATGGTCGTCGATTCTATACTGATGGCCCACGGATACATGAATTCCTGCAAGAAATGAGCCGTGATGTTTTTCAACCGAAGGGGTTGATGACAGTTGGTGAAATGTCCTCTACCAGCCTTGAACACTGCCAGCGTTATAGTGCATTGAATGGAACGTCATTATCCATGACATTCAATTTTCACCATCTGAAAGTGGATTATCTGAATGGAGAGAAATGGACTCGTGCGAAGCCTGATTATGTTGAACTGAAAAAGATTTTCTCAACATGGCAACAGGGGATGCATCAAAAAGCATGGAACGCCCTCTTCTGGTGCAACCATGATCAGCCCCGTATTGTTTCCCGATTCGGCGATGAACACCAGTACTATAAAATATCCGCTAAAATGCTGGCAATGGTGCTACACGGTATGCAGGGTACTCCGTATATCTATCAGGGTGAAGAGTTGGGTATGACTAACCCACACTTTATGCGCATTGAAGACTATCGGGATATCGAAAGCCTGAATATGTATCAAGAACATATTGAAAAAGATATGCCGTCAGACGAGATTCTGGCAATTTTGGCGCAAAAATCTCGTGATAACAGCCGAACTCCCATGCAGTGGGATAGTTCAGCGAATGCCGGTTTTACCACAGGTACACCATGGATTACACCTTGCAGTAATTACCCTGAGATTAATGCTGAAGCTGTATTGCAGGATAAAGACTCAGTCTTCTATTGCTATCACGATTTAATCAAGTTGAGGAAACAGCAACCTGTTCTGACATACGGTGATTATCAGGATCTGCTTCCAGAACATCCGTCATTATGGTGTTATTTACGCCGCTGGCAGGATCAAACTCTGTTGGTTATTGCAAACCTTAGTGATAAAACACAACTGTGGTCACCTGAGCTTTCTCTCATACACAAAGACTGGCAAGTATTAATCAGTAACTATCAATCTTCTGTGAGTATCGAAAATGAAAGCAAGATCAAACCTTATGAAGCAATATATTTAATATCCTCAGAGTAATATTATTTATATATTGCCATTTTACATAGTGGTTTGTTTATAAAATGCTTTAAATATCATGCCTCATTAAATATAAATTGAGGTATGATATTTTTACCCGAACACATTATAAATAAAAAACACGAAAATAACTTCAAAATTCACCTCGATATTTTCAATCTTCTGCTACTCTTCTGCTACACTTGAAAAACAGCACATAAAAAAATCAAATACAATCACTCTCTAATATTGGAAGATAATTATGTCTAACCACACAAATATAGTTGGAATGACATCCGGTTATCCTGCAAATTAGACGCAACTGGCAAAGCACAGTCATTCACATACGAAAAAGTCGTACCACCAAAATTGCAAACTGGGCCGGAGCCTGTCGTTCCTCCTCATAAGGAGAACTAAATGAAGTATTTCTTTTTTCTATTAATTATCTTATCACCGCTTAGTTTTGCTGCCAGTTTTGATTGTGCCAAAGCCAAGACTCCTGATGAAAAAGCCATTTGCTCCAGCCCAAAACTAAATGATCTGGATGTGGAAATGAGTGTGAAATATCACTTTCTGCGAGGATTATTTGCCATGGGGGTATCGGGCGAAATGTATGATAACCAAACAACATGGCTGAAACAACGGCAGAAGTGCAAAGGAGATACGGCTTGTCTGATGCAAAGTTACCACCAACGCATTAAGCAACTTGATACTTTGTATAATTCAATAGAGAAACCGATTTGATAGAAAGAATGAGAAGCTTAAGGGGGATTTTCTTTCCTGATACGAATAAACCCCATGAGGACATAGGGCTTATTCCTTTAACAAAAACAGTTCAACAGGGATAAATATCGAAGCGGTGGTTTTTGGTTGTAATTGCGGCTGAGGCTTTAACGTCTGCCAGTGGTTCAGCATAGTCAGGCCTTTTCACCACAACCCTGCGTTTTGCCAGAGCACGAGCGGGTTCCAGTAAACTATCCGCATCCTCATCAGCACCCACCAGAGATTGAAAAACACGCATCTCTTTTTTGACCAACGCACTCTTTTGCTTATGCGGATACATTGGGTCAAGATAAACAACATCCGGTTGTGGAGTGATATCCGTCAATGCTGTAATACTTGAAGCATGGATCAGCGTCATGCGCTCTTTCAACCAACCGCCTATTTTTTCATCCTGATAGCCCCGTTGCAGGCCATTATCCAGCAATGCCGCCACGACAGGATTGCGTTCCAGCATTCTGACCTGACAACCAATACTGGCCAGAACAAAAGCATCCCGCCCCAATCCGGCGGTGGCATCCACAATGGTGGGCAAATAATCTTTCTTGATACCCACAGCTTTGGCGACCGCTTCGCCACGACCGCCACCAAAACGGCGACGGTGTGCCATTGTTCCCGCTACAAAATCGACATAAATCCCGCCCAGCTTCGGCTCATCGCGCTTACGCAATTCCAGCCGTTCGGGAGTCAGTACCAGAGCCATGACTGAATCTTCATCATGAACCAGATTCCAGCGTTCAGCCAATAACGATAAGGCGCTGTTATCAGCGCCTTCTTCACAAATCAAACAAATCTTCACAAGTTATTATCCACCGATGCCGTAGCTCTTCAGCATAGCATCCAGTTTTGGTTCACGGCCACGGAAGCGTACAAACAGCGCCATTGGATCTTCTGAGCCACCACGGGACAAGATATTGTCAAGGAATGATTGACCTGTGGTGCGATTGAAAATTCCCTCTTCAGAGAAGCGGGAATAGGCATCCGCTGCCAGAACATCAGCCCACAGATAGCTGTAGTAGCCTGCGCCATAGCCGCCGTTAAAAATATGACTAAAGGAGTGCGGGAAACGTCCCCAATCAGGAGATGGTACAACAGAAACGAATTTTTTCACTGAGCGCAGCGTTTCCAGAATTTGTGCTCCCTTGGCTGGGTCATAATCCACGTGCAGGCGGAAATCAAACTGACCAAACTCAAGTTGACGCAGAATTCGCATAGCAGCCTGATAATTTTTGGCGGCCAGCATATTATCCAGCATTTCCTTCGGCAGTGGTTCCTTCGTTTCATAATGACCGGAGATAAACGCCAGCGCGTCAGGCTCCCAACACCAGTTTTCCATAAACTGGCTTGGACACTCTACCGCATCCCACGGTACGCCATTGATACCGGCAACATCCAGAATTTCAATCTGGGTCAGCATCTGGTGCAATCCGTGCCCGAACTCATGGAACAGCGTTGTGACTTCACCGTGCGTGAACAAAGCAGGCTGGTCACCGACTGGTTTGTTGAAGTTACAAATCAGATAAGCAATAGGATTTTGCACCTCGCCGGAAGCGTGGCGCATTCTGTCGATATAATTGTTCATCCATGCACCGCCACGTTTATTTTCACGGGCGTAGAGATCCAAATAGAAACTGCCTAGCAATACCTGCTTATCATCATACAACTCAAAGAAACGTACATCAGGATGCCATGTATCTACATCGTGGCGCTCTTTGGCAGTGATGCCATAAATGCGGCGAACGACTTCAAACAGCCCTTCCAGTACACGTTGTTCAGGGAAGTATGGTCGCAATTCTTCATCATTGATGGAGAAGTCATGCTGTTTCTGCTTCTCGCTGTAATACGCCAGATCCCATGCATCCAGCTCATCAACCCAGTAGTGAGATTCAGCAAAATCAGCGAGTTCTTCCAACTCTTCCTTACCTTGCTGGTGAGCGCGTTTGGTTAAATCGCTCAGAAAATCTAGCACTTGCTGAGGTGTCTTAGCCATTTTTGTGGCGAGGGAGTTTTCAGCATAGTTCTTGAAGCCCAGCAATTGAGAGAGTTCATGGCGCAACGCGAGGATTTCAGCCATGATTTCACTGTTATCCCATTTACCGGCATCAGGCCCTTGATCGGAAGCACGAGTCGTATAAGCGTGATACATTTCTTTGCGCAGGTCGCAATCATCGGCATAAGTCATGACTGGCAGATAACTTGGCGCATTCAGCGTCAGCAGCCAGCCATTCTGATCTTTGGCTTCTGCGGCAGCTTTAGCTGCGGCTTTAGCACTTTCAGGCAGGCCGTCCAGATCACTCTCATCAGTAATCAGCTTGGTCCATCCCATTGTGGCATCCAGCACATTATTGCCAAATTTCGAACCCAGCTCAGATAAACGGGCAGTAATTTCACCGTAACGTTTCTGTTTTTCTTCTGGCAAGCCAATACCGCTCAATTCAAAATCACGTAAGGTATTTTCAACCGCCTTACGCTGTGGCTGGGAAATAGCCTCAAAGTTATCACTTGCTTTCAGCGATTTATACGCCTGATATAACCCTTTGTGCTGTCCCAGCCAAGTATCAAATTCGGAGAGCAGGGGCAGGCTTTGCTCATAAACTTCGCGCAGCTCAGGGCTATTCTTGACCGAATTAAGGTGAGAAACCGGTGACCACACACGAGAAAGTTTATCTTTCTCTTCAGAGATGGGCTGACACAGATTATCCCAAGTAAAAGTCGAGTGTTGGGATAAAATATTTTCAATGACCTGACGGTAGTTGGCTAACGTCTCTTTCACAGCAGGCACGACATGTTTCGGTTCAATTGCAGAGAATTTAGGCAATGCAGAAAATGTCAGTAACGGATTTGTCATAATGAGCGCCTTTTATGTGTAGTTGGGTATGTACTGAGACCAGCCATTATCCCAATGGGTTGTTGACGATAGATGGGGATAAGATAACGTGAGTTCAATGCTAATGCCGCACTTTTATGATAAGAATTCCGCTCTTTTTATATCAGAGATCTGTGATGTGATGAAGGAGTTTAGATGTTTCGGGAGACACGCTATAATCCTCGTTCCTCATCAGTTTCCTTAATGGAAGATCATCGTCCCCGGTGGGGCGGCTGGACTTCAAATCCAGATGGGATCGCCAGCGATCCCCGGCAGGTTCGACTCCTGTGATCTTCCGCCATTTGTTGTCTAGTATCGTCTTTTGCTTTCAATAAAAACCTTTAATTTCATCAAATTGATTGGATTGTTAGTCTTATTTTGTCTAACTTAATCTATTGAAATCCACTATCAATTGGGGGTATATATAGGGGTATAAAATGTACCCTCTAAAAGAGATACCCCCAAATGAAATTAACCGCCCGTCAAGTGGATACCTGTAAGCCAAAGGAAAAAGACTATAAATTGTCTGATGGTGGCGGTTTGTATCTGTTGGTTAAGCAAAGTGGTTCAAAATATTGGCGGTTGAAGTACCGAATTAACCACAAAGAGAAGCTACTCGCATTGGGTGTTTATCCCGATACTTCTTTGGCTGAGGCAAGAAAGAAACGCGAGGAAGCTAAGAAATTAATTGCAGAGGGACAAGATCCAAATATTGATAAAAAGCAGAAGAAATTAGCCAGTCAACACAAACTAAACAATACATTCGAAGCTATCACGAGAGAGTGGCATAAATCCAAAGCTGACAGATGGTCATTACGTTATCGTGATGAAATTATTGATACCTTTGAAAAGGATATTTTCCCTTATATCGGTCATCGTCCCATATCAGAAATAAAGCCTTTGGAATTACTTGAAGTGCTTAAAAAATTGGAAGCCAGAGGTGCATTAGAGAAAATGAGGAAAGTTCGTCAACGTTGTGGCGAGGTTTTTAAATATGCCATTGTTACGGGACGTGCGGAATATAACCCTGCCCCCGATCTTGCCAGCGCACTGGCTTCACCTAAAAAACAGCACTTCCCTTTTTTGACCGCACAAGAGTTACCTTTTTTCCTGAAAGACTTATCTGCTTATACAGGTAGTGTAATCACAAAAACAGCAACACGAATTATTATGCTTACGGGGGTTAGAACGCAGGAGTTACGTTATGCGAGATGGGAAGATATCGATCTTGATAATGCTATTTGGGAAGTCCCTGAGCATATTATGAAAATGAGACGGCCTCATATCGTTCCATTATCTCAGCAATGTGTCGTATTGCTTAAAGCATTGAAGTTAATTACAGGTGATTATCCGTTGGTGTTTATTGGCCGGAATAATCGCAGTAAACCGATAAGTAAAGAAAGTATCAATCAGGTAATAGAGCTTTTGGGATACAAAGGAAGGCTTACAGGCCACGGCTTCCGCCATACCATGAGCACTATCCTGCATGAACAAGGCTATAACACGGCTTGGATTGAAACTCAGCTTGCCCATGTTGATAAGAACAGCATCCGGGGAACTTACAATCACGCCCAATATCTGGATGGTCGTAGGGAAATGCTGCAATGGTATGCAGACCATATGGAGATGCTGGAACGCGGTGAAAATGTCTTGATCGGAAAATTTGGCAAAAGGGTGTAAAGATGCGGTGATTTTTTACACACCTGTGCCCGGGGCACAAGCGACTGTTTTTCATACTATCTACAGATGGCTGATACAAGAACGTAAAGGTACGGTTGTTTTTCACACCACGTTGGTAGTGCCAACAGAGCTATTTTTCATACAGCTTAGATATGTGGTGCTTTTTTATTCTTTGTTGGCAGTGCCAACAAAGTTATTTTTTTATACAGAACATGGATGATGGATGTTTTTTAGACTGTGTTGGAGGCTCCAACAGTGACTGATTTTCATACAGAATACAATTGGGGAGCTGATACTCCCTATAAACCGATAAATTTCACAAATGGAGTAAACAATTAATGCTGTTCATTTAATCTTGCTTTTTAAATAATCCGCCTGTCATCAAACAACGTCCACGATGAGCGCTCAGGGACTCGGTAACAGGAGAAAATAATATGACAATGACAGCACCGAAAGAAAATCTTATTCGTTTGCCCGAAGTTCAGCGCAGAACGGGTTATAGCAAGGCGTGGATCTACAAATTGATCAGCGATGGAGAATTCCCGAAACAAATCAAACTCGGCTCTCGTTCTATCGCGTTTATCGAATCAGAAATTGATAACTGGATTGCGCAGCGTATCGCGGGATCACGGGCGGCATAACACATGACATAAGACACGTAATATAAAAGAGCAACGCCCCAGTGTGCGACGAACACAACTGAGGCGTCTGACCAACAACCGTTAATTGAGGTAACGATGATGGCTGATATACAGCATACCCAAACTCACCCTAAATTTACATCTTCAGATAAGACAGCTCGTCAAAAACCGCTCGACCTGATCCAAACTGTGAAAAAATCTGCCATGTATCATTGGGAAAATCTGTTGCCTGCGTGTGGCATCGATATCCCGGCGAAAGACAAGCATGGAGCCTGCCCGATTTGTGGCGGTACTGACCGTTTTCACTTTATCGACGATCATCATCATGGCAACTGGCATTGCCGCCAGTGTGATACGCCGAACTATAGTGATGGGCTGGATTTGGTAGCAAAAACCAAAGGAATCTCTATTACTGAAGCGGCTAAAATTGTTGCGGATGTACTGGCATTACCTCTGCCTGAACCCAAACCAGCCAGAAAAATCATTCAAACAACACAGCCGATTGCCGACAGCGTGGCGGCTCTGATGGCGCAGACAGTTGCCGGACAATCTCCCTATCTGACCGCAAAGGGGCTGCATTACCCTAATCAGCGACTGCTGTCTGATAATTCGGCAGTGTTGCGACTCGCAACACTGGACGGAAAAGTAACAGGTGCGCAGATCATCAAACCGAATGGCGAGAAAAAATTACTCACTGGCAGCCAGAAGAAAGGTGCATTTATTGCTCTGTCAACGCTGGAAGAACGTCCCGATACGGTCATTATTACCGAAGGTTACGCCACGGCACTCACGGTTAACCAACTCTGTAAAGGGACTGTTTTGGCAGCACTGGACGCAGGCAATGTGTTCTTCGTTGCTCAATCAGTCAGAGAAAGCTGGCCGGAGACGAAAATTATTATTGCCGCCGATAACGACTGGCATCATTCCGGTGAACTGGATAAAAACGGTAAACCGAAAGTGAATACCGGTAAAATCTCGGCAGAAAAAGCGGCCATTGCAGTGAATGGCTGGATCACGTTACCGCCGACAGAACATAAAGCCGATTGGGACGACTACCGCCAACAACACGGTGTAAAAACGGCAAAGCAGGCGTTTGCTCAGGGACTTTATCAACCGGCACCCATAACGAAAAAAGCTGCGATCCAGCCCAATGATGCCGAATCGTCAAAACTGACCTTATGCCAGATGGGAGCCAGTCAGCGCGGAGAAGTGTTACTGGCACGTTATGACGGTGATTTGGCATTGGATGGCGCTTCGGAAACTGTTCATCACTATGATGGTATTGTCTGGCGTCCGGTCAGTAACCGCGATTTACAGCGGGAAATGGTGGCGGCTTTTATGGAAGAAAAAATGCCGTACTCACCGCACGGTATCAGCGCTGCTGTGGATGCACTGAAATTACAGCTTCCCATGATGAACTCGCCAGAACGCCATTTAATCGGGTTCCGTAATGGGGTATTTGACCTGAAAATCGGTCATTTCCGGCCTCATCACAAACATGACTGGCTGCTGCTTGCTAACGACGTTGAATTCAATTCCCCCGTTTCGGGGGAAACCCTGCAAAGCCATTCCCCCCGATTCTGGCATTGGCTTAGCCGAGCAACGGCACACTGTGAAAATAAAGCAGAAAGAGTGCTGGCCGCGCTGTTTATGGTGCTGGCAAACCGTTACGACTGGCAGTTGTTTCTGGAAGTTACCGGCGCCGGAGGCAGTGGTAAAAGCATTTTTGCTGAAATTTGTTCAATGCTGGCAGGCAAAGGCAATACGGTTTCTGCCAGTATGGCCGCACTGGAAAACCCACGGGAGCGGGCGCTGATTGTCGGATATTCGCTGATTATCCTGCCCGACCAGACCCGCTATGTGGGCGACGGTTCCGGCATCAAGGCCATCACAGGCGGGGATGAAGTCGCCATTGACCCGAAGCACAAACAGCCTTATTCAACCCGAATTCCTGCTGTGGTGCTGGCAGTGAACAATAACGCCATGAGCTTCAGTGATCGCAGTGGCGGAGTGTCGCGGCGTCGGGTGATTTTCAACTTCTCCGAAGTCGTGCCGGAAAACGAACGTGATCCGCTTCTGCGGGATAAAATCGCGGCAGAACTGCCTGTCATTATCCGGCAACTGCTTCACCGGTTTGCTGACCCTCAAAAAGCACGGCAACTGTTAGCGGAGCAACAAAAATCCGCAGAAGCACTGGATATTAAACGCGGTACAGATCCGCTGGTCGATTTTTGCGGCTATCTGGTGGCTTCCCATGAAGCTGATGGATTGTTAATCGGCAATGCGGAAATCGTGCCGTTCAATCCCCGCAAATACCTCTATCACGCCTACCTTGCCTATATGAAAGGCAACAACCTGAATAAACCCATTTCCGTGACCCGATTCGGTATGGATATGCCGGGCGCACTGTCCGAGTACAGCCAGCATTACCTGCGTAAGAAAAGCAAACAGGGCATTCGCAGCAATCTGAGTCTGAATATCGATACCGCTATCGAATGGCTGCCGAAACTGACAAGGGATAACCTGCCAGAAGAATAACTTTTTTCACACAAATAAAGATTTCCTAAAAATATAAAAAAGTGTTCACTACTGTTCACCTTATGATTTAAACCAGATATATCAATGTATTGTAGGGTGAATAGTTATTTTTAAACTGTTCACAAGTCTTCACCTCTGTTCACCTTTTTCTGATTTAAAGGTGAAGGGTTGAGTGA